>CBDUZM010000158.1:0-7094 GCA_965371685.1 uncultured Spirochaetaceae bacterium
CATTGGATCCTAATTTTTGGATTAATAATATGATAGAAAGTATCTACCAGGAAGTTAATGAGAGAAAACATAATGGCGATAAAAACTACTCCTCCTTGAATTAGAGGAAAGTCTCTCCTAAAAACAGCAAATAGAAAGAGACGCCCTAATCCGGGTAAGGAAAAAACCTGTTCAATAATGATAGAACCTCCTAATAGAGCCCCTAATTGAATACCCGAAACTGTTAAGACGGGCAGAAGAGCATTCCTGAGGACATGTTTATACCTTATCATTCGATCTGTTAGTCCTTTAGATTTTGCGGTAATAACATATTCTTTTGCCAGCTCATCGAGCATAGATACCCTTACTATCCTTATCAGGATTGCAGCCCTGGCTATACCGAGAGAGACGGCCGGTAAAACAAGATGAATGAGAGTTCCGGATCCAAAGAGAGGAAAGATGGGAACCTCAACGGCTAAAATGAGTAGAAGCAGAATTCCCATCCAGAAGCTGGGGACAGCCATACCTATCTGTGAAAAGCCGATACTAATATAATCCCAAACAGATCCTCTCCTAACAGCAGACAGTACGCCCAGGGGAATAGCTACAACAAAAGAAAAAAGAATACCCATAATTGCCAGGGATAAAGTCAGAGGAAATCTTTCAAGAATCAGCCTTATGACATCCTGCTCTGAAAAAAGGGATTTACCAAAATTGAAGCGTATAACATTACCGAGCCACATGATATACTGCATCCAAAGGGGATCTCCGGCGCCAAGCTTGTCTCTTATAGTATTAATGTCTTCCTGCGCGGCATCGATACCGGCAATTATCAGAGCAGGATCGCCGGGTATCACCCTGACTATGAAAAAAACAGCAGTTGAAATTATATACACTGTTATCAAGAGTCTGCCCAATCTTTTTACAGCAAAATAAAACAATTTCATTTACTTAGAACCTGATTTCATTAGAAATGTGTGATCGGACTGTAATAGGTAAAAAGGGCAAAAAAAACTCCCCGGCGTGACCAGAGAGCAAGTACATGAAAGATTAATAGTGTTCTAATCGAAAAAAATACAACGTCTCGGTCACGCACGATCCAAGCGTTCGGACAATAAATTATAGCTATACAGCGAAAAAGTCAAGAGCCCGACCGTTTTTGTGAGAATGCTGGAAAATGAAAATTGCTGCTGCGGTTAGATAGCGTCTTCCACAAAATCTTTATACGATATAAAAGTACCGGTTGGGTGCACTATGGTTGTATCCCCTCGCTTAAGTGCCTCGACAGCCGCATCTTTTACACGATTTATCGTCTCGAGAAGAGTCTCGTCATTCTCTCTCTCTGCCACACCCAACGAAAGCGTGCCGCAATGGATATTACCATGCGTTTTTGAATATTCATTCAGTTCACTGAAAAATGAAAAGCCTTTTAATTTTTCACGGTGGGCTATCCTGATGTCTTCGGCAATCTGCGCTCCCGCTTCAATCCGATCAAGTACCAGCACAAGCAGCCCATTTTCATCCATTCTTACAGTCTCCATGAAATGGCTTTGACTGAACATTACCTTCATTTTGTTCAACAGGATTTTAGCTGTCAATTTTAATATGCGATTACCGTAAGGGCGCTGCGGAAAATATTCTTTGATTCTTTGATAGCCGTCAATAGATGCATAAATTAGAGAATAGGTTCTACCGGCGGTATTTAATTCTTCTCTCTTTTCAGGTAAAGATTCATCCCAGTACTCCCTGCTTATCAACCCGGTCAAGGAATCGAGAACGTAATCGCCTTCCTGAGGCCGCTCACGAAAAGATACGGTGGACAGCGATTCCCTTACTCTCTGCCAGGTTTTTCTCTCTTCTTCTCCGGCATGGAATACCTTGCCTTCGGCGGTAAGAAAAAAGCTCATCGGGTCGTTCAGCAGGAAATCATAAAGACCGACGATGACGAAAAGGGCATCGAAAAACTCCGCCTGTGCTTCCATGGGCACTCTGGAAATCGGTGTCTGATATTTCGCTTGAATATATTTTTGCATCTGAATCGTGGCCGGTTTATAGGAATTTGTCTTAAAATCGACAACCCGCCTGTTAGCAATTTCGTTCCACATCCGCATGACGGCAGGATTCTTCTCTTTAAGCTGGACCAGGTTCAGCTCTTCTCCCAATTCTCCAAGAAGGTCGTTCAATTCTTCGACCAACTTATAAAGCCTGACTCCCGAGGTATAACGGATACTATTATCAATCCCAACCATTATCTTGCCGTAATGATGAATGGCAAGGTTTTTTATCTGGTTTATGTTTTCTTCCAAACGGTGTATCATTGGGCTGAGATTAAAACTCGGACCGCCATCTGTTGTAACCATATGAACATAATCGTTTAATTCCTTAAGATACCCATCGAAAATGCTGGGGTATATTTTCTGCCATTCAGTAATGATGTCGCTCATTTGACCGGCCAGTTTGCCTCTTTTGGAAAGAATTTCATCAAGTGAAAATATCTCAATAGAGGTGAGCATGTTATCGACTATACGGTGCAACACCATTATTTGCCCCATAGGATCGGAGCGTGATATATTCTGTATAAGGTTGGAAAAGGTAAGGTCTTTGTTGTATACCTTTAGGTCGAAATACGGCAGAAAGCAGGGCCAGGTTTCCATATCTTTAATGCCCGATCCCGGGAAAAGGTACTTGAGAATAGATAACTCTCTCTTGTATATATCATGAAAGGTTTGAACCGGTTCGGTCCGGCTCTCCCCGGTAGATTCTCCTTCCTCGTCCCATACTTCCCTTTCCTCACGATTTACATCAAATGTGTCCAAAACCCCGGAATCCTGTCTCAAAGATCCGGATTTCTGTGGTGCTTCCTCCTCTTCCGGCAGCTTTATTATACTTTCAGGGGCTAAACTCAAAAACTCACAGATCTTATACTGATCTTCTCCGAAATTACCGCTTTCCTCAGGGAAAAAAGTTCCCATTATTTTCAATAGAAGAGGAAAAAGCTGATGTTTGAATTCGAAAAGATTGGCATAAGCCACCTGGAACAGTCCCATATTCTCATCGACCTGGCTCAATTGTCTGGCTCGTTTCTCATGTGTTTTATGAATCGAGACTATCGTGCTGAAAACACCGATAAGTCTTTCCGGGTCCAGACTTCCAGTTCCAAGAATCAGGCGGTAGACGGATTTCACGATTCTCGACAGAGATATTACCTCGACCCTGGCGCCGCGGCTCATCCTCAACTTGATAAATTCAAGCGACCGTAAGAGCATTTCATCCCTTTCAGCGAATCGAGTAAAAAAATCAAGAGCAAATGGAACCCTCAGAGCCATATCCTCGGTTATCCGATTTGTTTCTTTTCCCTCATACGGTTCAATCTCCGAAAGTCTCGATGTTTTATAAGAGCCAAGCAGGAAACGACTCGAGAAGGCCAGTGCATCCAGATTGTCCATCAGGCAGTAATCGAATGGATTATTCCATCTGAATCCTTTCCCCCGTACCAAACGCCGGAGCAGTCTTTTATTTATGTAATCTTTGATGCGTGGAAAGAAAACAGTGCAAATGCTCAAGAATCGCTCAAACAACCCCGTTACGAGATATCCATTTCGATAAGCGTAGGCATCAATACGCCTCCTGAGCTTAGACGCCAACGCTTGTACTGCGTCCTGAGCCCTCCTATGAAGGTCGTTCTCATCGGCTGATTCAGGGGGAAGTATCATTTCCTCAGAGCTTTCTCTTCGCTCGGTGATAGATGAGGGGTACCGCCCGTTACGCCGATGCTCCAGATCCTTCCGGACTTTCTGGTTTCTCAGCCACTTCTCCCTCCTGAGTTTCCGTTCATCCTCACCGTAACCTTTGTTCAGGAGTTCTTGAAGAAGCTTTTCGTCTGTCTTGCCTTTGTACATAATTCCAACACTAAGTTTAACACAAAACCCTGTCAGTTACCAATATAAATATTTGGAATTGCTGCATGCATCTGATTGAGGCCTTGACTTTTATAACCTTAAATTTTAGCCTTCTGTCTTAGCTGATTTTCCACTTTGACTTTAAAGCAGGATTGCCGAGTGACATCCCAAAAAAAGAAAAAACCTAAAACGAGCAAAAAGAAAAATATTTCTCCTCTGTTTCTCATAAATTTCGTAGTAATCCCTGTCCTGTTAATCGCCGTGCTGTCCCTTGTCGTTGCTGTATTTAAAATCGCAAAAAAAACAAATAGTGTCGAAACACTGCTGATTGAAAGGGATAAGGAAAGCAGCGAAAGGCTGGACATTATAACTCAAAGCCTGACCCTGATGGCCGGCGATACCAATATTTTACGTGGAAGTATGGGCATGCCGGAACGGGCATACCCCATACACAAACTTGCCTTCGAGGAAGAGGAGAATGAGGAAGAGGGTGTTATGCCCCTGCTCCGGGCTGTAGATATCATCCTTGGCCGGTATGAGGAGGAAAGCGGCCTTATAGCCTTCGCGGCACTAAATGACAACGAGAAGATTCAAAAAATTTTTTCTGAATATTCTCTTTCGATAGAGGGAAAAAACAATATAGACCTGGACATAACCCATGGAAATGATATTTATTTCAAGGTGAAGTATCAACCGGAGGAGAGGACCCTGATTATCGCGAGCCCTTTAGGTCAAAAAACGCTCTCTATTGACCAGCCGGATGAAATCACAAGTTATGTGAAATCGAACATAGAAAAGATAGATATTCATTATCGCAGGTTAAGGGAAAAAGCCAAGGCTTTTTCCCGGATCGGGAACAATAAGGCCATTCAAGACATCGTTTCTGAGAAGGAACTAACTTTATCTTCCATGCAGGAGGACACTGAGGAATATCGCATACAGGTAAGCGCCGGGAAGAGGCCCCTCCTCAATTTCATCCTGAACAAGCAAGACGGCATTTACATGGTAAAGGACCGTTCCAGCCAAACCATGGACATTTTTTTATTTCTGGCTATTGATGTCTTGAAAGAATTGGATACGAGGAGCGAAAAAGAAAAAATGCTCGTTGAGCAACAAAAATTTATTACCCAGGTATTTGAGGATCCGGGAATCAGGAAGATCATAGGGGATAAAGGGCTTGAAGTAGTATCCTTACCGAGAGAAAATGATGACTTTTTCTATTTCGATATTAATAAAGGAGAGGAGAGAATCGGTTCTTTAGCCCTTGATAAGTACAGCCTGGAAATATATCTGATTGACAAAGATGAGGTGCAGATCTGCTCCTTGAGAAGGCTCGATGATATCAGCCTGAATGAAAAAAAAAACTCATCCTCCCGGATAATATCCCAACAATAAACAATGTCTATGACAACAGGAATTCTCGGACATTCCTCGCCGTGGGAACCAATGAAAACAACACCGACACCCTGATCCTCGCACACACCGATTTTAAACGCCGGAAGATCGTTCTTATCAGCCTCCCGAGAGATCTCTATTTCAGGGGACTCAAGATAAACGCATATAACAGTCTTTACGGCATAGAACAGTTGATGACTGAGCTCTCCGACATAACAGGCCTAAAGGTGGACGAGTATGTTATGATCGACATGTATGCACTGATCGAGGTGATCAATATACTGGGAGGAATAGATATTTATCTCGAAAAGAACCTGGTAGATCCCACCTATATTACCAAAGACAACGGAATATTCGGCACGCTCTACTACCCGAAGGGACACTATCATCTGGATGGAATTCAATCCCTCCGGATAGCCCGCTCCCGTTACACCACATCGGATTTCGACCGTGCGAAGAGGCAGCAGATCGTGCTTGAAGGAATCGCAGAAAAGCTTAAAAGTATCGGCATCTCCGATCTGAATAAAATATCAAAGCTTATAAAAACCCTTGCCACCTATGTAAAAACCAATTTTTCACTCATCGAAATGGTTCAATATTATCTTAGATACCGGGACTACCCTATCGATGCAGGGAATGTACTCGATACTACAAATGTCCTCTACCACACCTTCTCCAACCTCTATTTGATCGAAGATGAAATTGAACTTAAGAAATTGGAGCTGGATGAAAATTTTGACAAAGGAGTTTACATTCTTCTTCCAAGAAACAACGATTGGAATCTGATACGGTGGTATGTCCGGTCTCTGATCGAAAAAAAGTAACGTACCTGGTTAAAAAATGCGGCAATGAATTTGACATTTTATAGATTTTATGTTTAATTTAAAAATTCAGGCATATGAACGGTACAATTACAGCAAAATTATATTCCATCAGCATCCCCTTTAAATTTACAATCAGTCATGCTGCATACAGCAGAAAATCGTGCGATTCTTATATTCTCCAGCTTTCAGACGGAAAACACACAGGTTATGGAGAAATCCTCATTCGCGAATATGTTTCCGGAGTACCGGAATCCGGGGAACCCTTAATCGATACTATCGGAGAAATATTACACGGCCGGTTGTCCGAGGTACAGAAAAAGAGCTGGGAGAATGTAAAGGCATATCTGCAGGAAACTGAAATTGAGAGAAATGAAAGGCCCATTATCTGCGGCTTAGAAACGGCGTTGATGGAACTTGAATGCCGACGACGTAAATGTGATATTTATGATCTTTTAGACCGGCAGCCTCTCAGGCAAACCGTGCAGTACGGCGCGATTTTACCTTTCATGCCGATGGAAAAGGCTCAAGCCCTGCTTCAGCAGGTGGTAGATGGAGGAATTAAAAGCATCCGGGTGAAGCTATCGAAAGATAAATCTTACAACAGAGATGCTTTAAGCTTATCCCGTAGGATATTGGGCGGCGATTTCGATATACTGGCAGATGCCAATTCTGCATGGGATCTGGAAACGGCCCTGGAAATGCTTATACTTTGCCGTGAATTCGGCGTATTTTACCTTGAAGATCCCGCTAAAAGCCGGGATATGCCTCTACTGGCTGATTCAGACGCGGCAAAGGATTTCTGCTTTCTTGCCGATGAATCATTCTGCACAGAGAAGGACCTGGAAGAAATTGCCCATGCAAACACCCATCAAATGCTGAATATCAGGCTTGCTAAAAATGGAGGCATCCTCCGATGCCTCAACATGGCGGAGAGAGCCGAAGAGCTTAACCTGAAGTACATGCTGGGATGCCACGTGGGCGAGACGGGTATTCTTTC
>CBDUZM010000159.1:0-7047 GCA_965371685.1 uncultured Spirochaetaceae bacterium
AATCTTTTCGTCGGGCTTCCGGGGATCCGCCCCCCGGGCGGCAATAGCGTGCCCTTCGGCATGCCGGTCTTCCGCTATCATCTTGATAACATTGCCGCGGAATACCACGTTGTGCATACGCTCCATGGGAACAAGCCAGAGCCCTCTCATCATGCACCCTTCACCTCTTCCCCTGATGACGATCGTGTTGTTTCGGTACTCTACGTTTTCCTGGGGGCCTTTCTGGATTCTTATTCCGTTGACGGGGTGAAGCTGCCCTGTGGGATCGCCTCCGCCGGCGCCTCCCGACCAGCGCTCCTCAGCCTTTACTCCCTGCATCTGGATATAGTTGTCATACACCTCAATATCTTCGGCGTGAAAACCCGCCCCTATGCCTATGGGATGGTAACCCGTGCCGAAGATGACGTTATGATGAATAGCTATATCATGGATGGGATTCCTGCTGCTGTAGTACATTATGCCGTAGGAATTGGTGGCATAGCTGTCGATGTAGATCTCGTTGGAAAAGATGTCGCAGTTCGATGAAACGGTAAGCCCCCTGTGACGGTTGATGATCTCTGTTCCTTTATCGATTACCACATTGTGATGGGCGCGTACCCCTTCGTAGGCGCTGTCGATTATGATACCGGTAACCTGAGGGCCGCTGTATTCAACTGTTATGCCGGCGAGTTCCGTGTCTCTCGGCCTGCGCAAAAAGACGGGATTATAGGCAGCGGGTTGAGACGCGCCTCTCCCCGCACCCTGTATAATATATCCATTGACGATCGTCAAATTTCTTTTTCTATCCGCCGTTCTGATCCCGCAGGGCCCCTGGGCGGCATACCAGCCGTAGAGTCTTTCATCCGCCGAGATGTCGCGAGCTCCGGGCTTTTCGTCGTATACCAGGGTATGACCGCCCAGGTCGAGGGTTATACCGTCGGCTGCGATATTAATACCCGAAGAGTCGGAAATGATATCCTGTGTAACCAGGTAGGTGGCATCGGTTCTGGTCAGCGTATAGGGCGGACCGTCGAGATCATCCGGTATCCTGATCGCATTTTGCATCCTTTCTGTTGTCAGGCTCATTATGGCGCTCTCGATGCGGCTGCCTCTCTCGTCAACTGCCGCGAGGCGGTAGGAGTAGGTTTTCCCCGGCACGAGGTTTCTGAGATAATGAAGGTGAAGGAAGTAAGGTTTCTCTGTCTCCGGTGTTCTGCTCGCGAGATTCCCGGCGCCGTACTCGACCCAGCTGACAGAAGGGATCGTTGTTCGCCATGCCAGACAGGCGGAGGATTCAGAGATGTATTTCCACGTGCCTTCTGCGTCGATGGCCGGGGTGCTGCCGAATACTCTGTAAATTTCTTCTTCCCGCCCGCCGCTGAAGTTGTCACTGCAGAAATTGATAAAATTTCGATAGACCGCTTCCGGATTCTCAGTTTGGGCGTGAACCGCTTGAGTACACACTATAAAACCGGACAGCATCAATAGGAAAACTATGGAACGACCGGGAAAAGAGGAGCTTATCAATCTACTACTTTGTAAACCTTGTCGTGTGTCCTGACTCTTTCACTTACCTTGATGCCAACTTCCGAGCCGATACCCGCTTCTTCGACACTATCATGCTCTACCTGCATGGAATCCACCTTCTGGGTGAAATTCGTGGTGTGCCCTTTAAAGCGAAGGGTGTCGCCGACTTTGATCCCCCCTGCCGTAATCTTTAGTGAGACAACATCGATGTGGGCGAAGTAATCCTCTACTTTACCTACTTCAATTTCCTTCATGACTTCCTCCTTTCCATATTTTCCCACATGATCCAATGAGAAATCCAGGGTCCCTTTACGTTCCCTTTACCTTACCTGTAATATTGTGTTATAGCACTGGAGAGAGGAATAGTAATGAATAGTAAAAGAAGAGTGGCTGCGCATACGGGCGATGGGCGTATCTGCCTGCTGGAAGAGGATATTCCGCCTGTCGTACCGGGGGCGGTACTCGTGGAAGTGCATGCTTCGCTGGTGAGCCCCGGCACGGAGCTCAACGGATGGAGAGCGTTGAGCGATAGACGAAAAAAACCCGATCCCAATGTTGAACCCCGGAAATTCGGTTATGCAAACTCCGGTGTTGTCATCGAGGTGGGCGACGGGGTAACCGATTTGAAACCCGGAGACAGGGTTGCCTGCATGGGCGCCGGTTTCGCCTTGCATACCGATTATGCGGTGGTTCCCCATAATCTCTGCGCGCCGCTGCCTCCGGCTGTCACATTCGCACAGGGCTCTTTCGCTCATCTCGCAGCGACTGCGCTGCAGGCTTTGAGACGTGGACAGCCGGAACTGGGGGAGTTTGCTGCCGTAGTCGGGCTTGGCCTTGTAGGCCAGCTTGCATCCCTGCTTTATCAGCTTGCCGGCTGTTATGTTATCGGCTGGGATACCATTCCCTTCCGGACTGAAGTTGCCGGCAGATTGGGAGTGGATGCCGCAGTGCTGGTAGGACGGGAAGATGAAATCGCCCGGACCAGGACCTTCACTGATGGTCTTGGCCTGGACGCTGCGGTAATAGCTTTCGGCGGAAATGCGGACAAGGCTATGCAGAGCCTGGAAGCCTGCATGAAGTGCTCCCCCGATGGGCATCTCATGGGCCGGATCGTTGTCGTGGGCGGCGCCCACTTCACTTACACAAGTACGACCACGAATCTCGACATCCGACGGTCTTCAAGAACAGGGGCCGGCTATCATGACAGCGGCTGGGAATACGGACCCGATTATCCGGCTGTTTTCATGCGATGGACAACCAGAAACAACATGAAGCTCTGTATACGCCTGATTGCCGAGGGAAAGCTGGATGTAAATAAACTGACCACTCACAAGATACCGCTTCAGAACGTCGAAAAGGAGATCGACCTCCTGCTGAAAGATCCCGACAGTGTTTTAGGGGTTGTTTTCGAAATGTAATCCGACTGGATTGTCGCAGATTATTCGCCGGGCAATAATTAATAATTAGTATAGGAAAAAGTATGAAAAAATCTTTATCGGGGAAGAACGGCGAGATACGGATACATCGCAACCGTTTTGGCATCCCGGTAATCGAAGCTGAGAGTTCCGTCGATCTCGCCTTTGGCCTTGGGTGGATCCACGCCCTGGACAGGCAGCTGCAGACACTCCTGACAAGATTGGCGCTGGAAGGAAGGTTGGCGGAGCATCTTCGGGGATCGGAACGGCTTGCGGCGATGGATATCTCAGTTCGACGCATCCTGCTGCTTCCCGATCCTGACGAGGAAATCGCCAATCTTGATCCTGACATCGAGGAGCAGCTCCGGGCATATGCCAATGGATTTAACTATTATTTATCGAAGCACAAACCGGTTTATGAGCTTAAGCTTTTAGGATATCATCCTGAACCCTGGAGGATAGAGCACAGTCTGCTGACTGCAAAATCTTTCGGCTATTTCGGGTCGGTGAATTTTCAAGATGACAACGAAAAGTTCCTCATTCAGATGATACAGCAGGGATTTGATGAAGGGAGAATAAGGGAGCTTTTTCCCTATCTCAAAGGGCCTTTCAACCGGGAGCTGATAGAGAAGATAAAGCTCGAAGGTTCTCCCGTTCCGGAAAATATAAAATGGGCTGGCATCCTGCCCCGTTTTCGTGCAAGCAATAACTGGGCTGTGTCGGGTGAATTGACCAGGTCCGGAAAACCGATTCTCTGCGGGGACCTTCATCAAGAGCTTAATCAGATTCCTTGCATATGGTACGAGGTAGTGATGGAGCTTCCCGATAATAAGCTCATCGGCGCTACTATCCCCGGTGTACCCTGGATGATTATTGGCAGGACGAAATTTACCGCCTGGAGCCCAACTTCATCTCTGATGAGCACAATGGATTACCGTATAGAGCACTGCAGGAATGGAAAATACCGGCGGGGACAGGAGTGGAAGGAATTCAAGGTCAGGGAGGAGCTGATAAAGGTTAGGAAGAAGGAATCGATCCGGATCAAGATCTATGAAAACGAGAAAGGGATACTGGAAGGAGACCCTGCCGAAGAAGGGTACTATCTATCCCGGATATGGTCTGTTCAGAGGAAGTCTATCTCCAACGATTTTAACGTCCTTGCTAAGCTGCCGGAAGCCACGACAGTTGAGGAGGCCATGGACCTCTTTAAACGAATGGATGCATCATCCTTCAACTGGGTGATAGCGGACAGGGACGGGAATATAGGTTATCAGATGAGTGGGAGGATGCACAGAAAGTCGGAAGGGAAGGATGGCTCGGTGGCTCTTTCTGCATGGGATCGCCGGTATGAACTGGATGAATTCGTAAGTAAAGATGATCTTCCCTCAGCATATAATCCTTCTGAAAGTTTCATTACGACAGCCAACAACGATCTCAACCACCTGGGCAAAGTGCCGGTGATAAGCATACCCGATTCCTCTGCCAGAGCCGGGAGAGCAGCTCAACTTCTTGGAGAGGGAAAACTTTTTGATGTCGAGGATATGAAGCGAATGCAGTATGACCTTTACTCTGCGAAAGCAGAGCGGTTCATGCGCATCATCAGACCTTTGCTTCCCGGCACGAAGAACGGGAAAATCCTTAAAAATTGGGACTGCATATACGATTCCAGATCTAAAGGCGCCACGCTCTTTGAATCAGTATACAGGGAGTTGATCGCCGTGGTTTTCGGAGACGGCGGATTGGGGAGGGAAGTCATCACCTTCATGGGAGGATGCTCTCTTCTTCTCCTGGTATTCACTTCCCGGATGGATGAAATTCTCCTGTCAGATAACAGCTCATGGTTCGGAGAGCGGGATAGAGACGTTATATATAGAGAGGCAATCCGGGTTGGACTTAAAGTAAAAGCCGCTCCCTTTATTCGCACAAGAAGAATCACCTTTTTTCATCTTCTCTTCGGTGGTATCGTTCCAAGCATTGTCGGGTATGATTATGGACCCGTAGGACTCCCCGGAGGGAGGGATGCCCTGTTTATAGCCAGAACATACGGGGGGAATAATAGAACAGGTGCTACCGGACCGGTTTACCGGCTAATAGCCGACATGTCGGAGGAGTGCCTATATACCAACATGCCGGGGGGTCCCTCTGACCGCCGCTTTTCTCGATGGTATAAAAGCGATATGAGAAACTGGTTCAAGGGTGTGTATAAGAAACTCGAATAGCTTTTGGAACTATTGGATAACACACCATCCTACCTGATCCTTTTTGCTGTTAAAATGGGGATATCGGCAATGACCTTTTTAACTCCTTCGACAAAGCGGTCGGCGAATTCCCGGGTGATCTGGTTTGAGTCTTCCGGAATGCTGATCTCCATCTGTTCAGCCATCTGCCTGGTTAATTCGTCGTGAAAATACAGGTAGAAAAGATCATCGGAGATAAACCGGTACCGCGCTTTCATATCCGAGCCGCGGATATGCCCCAAATCCAGGCTTTGGGTCTGCTCATCGAGAACATAGTTGAGAAATTCCTCTTCCTGCGAGTTTTCTTCCTGTATGGAATAAACCTCGCTGTCAATAAATCGAAATATCAAGGAAAAATTTACAAACACCATCTCGACTTTCCACGATCCGATAAAAGGATTGGCAAAAAGGCCCGCACTGCAGAGAGCTATAAGTACCAAAATTACCGAAAATCTCTTCATCTTTCACCTCCAATACTATCTTACACCTTTATTTGATTTTTCCAATTGTATAATTTGTTGAAATCAGCCTGCATCGCAATTTTCATTTTACACCTTTTAAATCATTATGCTGCCACATTTTCCAGCACTCCTTCGGAGTGCATCGAAAATGTATGCCTAAAAGTATACAATTAATGGCAATTCTCATTTTGGTCGGACCAAAATGAGAATTGCTTAGCCTGCATTCCTTGGGATATATAATTTGATATCTATGTGGTTGGAATACAGTTGGAAATCTTCATACGTTGTGAGATCATATCTGTTTCGTGCAATCCACCGGTTCTCCGTTTTGAGCAGCCGAGGCTTTAATAGCATCCCAGAGGCGCGCCATTCGCAGTCCAACTTCAGGCGGGCACGGGTTGGGTATCTCTCCTCTCCGTACTCTCAGGAAAACTTCCCATGCGTCAGGAACAGTCATGGTTTCCAGCCGGGTGAAATCCTTTTCCCCGTGTTTTTGGATTTCAAATCGTTCTCCCCAGATGCCTGTCCTTATGATCGCCTTCGTACAGAAAACGTAGACTTCAGAAGCGCAGGATGGAATTGCCTTGCCGCAGCCGGAAATGGTTACCAATGCGCCTGACATGAGCCTTCCCATCACGGTCGCCATAACATCCACGGGACTGCCTCGATTGTCGAGCCAGGCGGCTACCCGGGCAAAGTCTTCGCCGGCAAGGTCGCACACAGTATTCAGCATGTGAGCTCCCGAATCGAACATGAAGCCGCCGCCGGAGATTTCGGGTTTTGCCCTCCACGTGCCGGAAGAGAGCGATACCCAATCCTGCCAAATTGTGCCGCTTATGCTCAGAAGCTCCCCCAGTTCACCCGATAGAAGCATGCTGCCGGTTTTTCTGATGGCCGGGGACAGCCCCCCCTGGAATCCCACTACGAGAAGCCGTCCTGTTCTGTCGCGGACATCTATAAGATTGACCGCTTCTCCGGTATTCATTACCATGGGTTTTTCGAGCAACACATCCAGGCCTGCTTCCATGCAGGTTTTTGCCTGCTCATAATGGTACACATGGGGCGTCAGGATAAAAACTGCATCCAGCTTGCCGGCGTACGTTTTAATAAACTGTGATAGTTCAGGCTGGTTTGGAGGCGGGGCCATTCCCGCTTCCCGGAAGAATTCGCATCCCTTTTCATAAGAGCCTTTTGACGGTTCGCACACGGCGACTATCTCTGTTGTGTCACGCTGGGTGACGATATTTTTCAGATGATGCCGGGCCATTCCTCCCAATCCAACTATTCCCAAACGTGTTTGCATGCTTATTCCCTCCTGATTCAGTCCAACCTGCGATACCGGAAGTTGGTTGAAGAAATTATTTTTCATCTACCAACATACCCCCCCCCCTCACCGGTGCGTAATGAGTTCTGGCTACTGTTTCGATT
>CBDUZM010000160.1:0-7033 GCA_965371685.1 uncultured Spirochaetaceae bacterium
TCTTAAATCGGGAGCAAGCTTCCTGGCGGAAGCTGCTTTCCGTGCAGGCAACGCCGCCTCCTTTTTGGAGGTTCTGATCCTACGGATCAACGCGTGATCGCAACGGACGGACAACTGCTGAAGCAGTGCCGCAGCCGCCGGGAAGGCTCCAAAATTCAGCGGGAAGTGCAGGCACTGCCGGATGGAGGCTTCAAGAGATAAGGGGATGCAGGGTTCATGCGGCGGCGATTTTCCACAACCATTTTCCGTGTGCCGGTGGCATAGCAGTAAAGGCAGCCGTAGAGGCAGGTATCGTATGCGCCTATATCCCTGCTCACGGCGCACCGGCAGGCGACTCGTTGACCGGGATCTTTTTTATGGGTAACCGTGACATTAAACAGCCTCTCGATCAGCCGGCTGTCTATGCATCTGCCGGGCTTTATCCCGAAAGTTTTCAGATTGTATTTTTCCGCGCAGCTTGAAATGCTCATACCATGTGATTGAGAGCATTGGGCTAAATCTCTCATAAGCTTTTCAAAACCGGATGCGTCGTCTTCAGGTTGAATCAGCTTGAAATCTCGTAATAACGGAGAACTCAATCGTTTTTTCACTTTGTTATACACATCGAGGATGCTTATAATTGAGTGTTTCGTATAGCCCTCCAGCCGGGAAGCGATGCGATCGAAGGCAGCGGTATGAAAAGCAGTATCTGTAAGACGGCTCAGTATGATGGGATCGTAGCGCCAGATAACCCGCTCGTTTCCCAGCCGGTCCGAGAGACGCTTAAAATTGTCGATACGCTGTCGGAAAGGATAGACCGCAGGTTCCAGGAACGAGGGGTAGTCGAGAAGGGTATAGAGAAAGTAATATCGATGACCTCTTTCATCGAGTTCGCTGAGATTATGAAGAAGTTCGGCGGGATTTCGGGTCCAGAATACGATTGCCTCTACGTCGGCGGGTATGAGAGAAACCCGGGAAACCCGGTCCGGGTTGAAGGGATTGGGAACGAGGCAATATCCTTCCCGGATACGGTTCATGAACCACTCCGTATAGAAGGCGGGAATATCTGTCCTCCTGCTTGCACTTATAATCATGTCAATATACAGTGTATATGGAATTTAATGACGGATAAAGGTATAATTAAAGGTAAGACTCACTGCCGAGAGCAGCGAATAAAAAGGATAAACCCATGAAAGCTACGACATTCATTATATCGCTTCTTTTCGTTCTGGCAATCTTTCCCCTGGCGGCGGAAGAGATGACCGTTGAATACCTGGACGGTGTTCTTGAGTTGAAGGAAGACTTGGATTGGATAGAGCTTGATATCGGTGACACTGTTCCGGAGGATACGCAGCTGAGACTCTGGGAAGATAGTTTCGCAGAGCTGTCGGCCGGCGCCATCACTGTTACGCTGAATCAGAAGGGAATATACAGCACAAAGGAGCTTCTGCGTTCCGGCAAAAAGGTCGCTGCCTGGGACATCGGTAAAGTCGTCAACTCCAGGCTTTCCATGCTTGTTTCACCCGAGAAGCAGCAGCAGGCAACAGCCATGGGCGTGAGGGCAGCCAAACAGGATAAGGAAGAGGTTCAGTGGGTTGATGAAGAGGAGGATCTCCTCGAAGAGGGTAAGGAGCTGCTGTTCAAGGAAAATTATAAAGCAGCGATAGAGCTTCTGCTGGAAGGCGCCGATTTCACTTTCAGCGATGAGAGGAAGCAGGAATACCTCTTCTATGCCGCTTACGGCTATGTCCGGCTTGGAAGCAATGCCCTGGCCATGATAACCCTGGCCGAGGTCGAGCCTGAAACCAACGCCTCCTATTTCACCGATTATGTTATCCTCAAGGGAAAGTTACTCATTGAGAATTTTAATTTTGAGGAAGCCCTCGGACTCTTTGACCGGTACATGGAATTTCCTGACCCGGGAGAGACGACCCAGGTGGTCTATATCCTTTCCGCACTATGCAACCAGGGGTTGGACAACAGTCAAGAGGCCCTCAATAATCTGGAAGCAGCCTACAAGATAGACGGTACGTCAGAATACGGGCTGGCTGCTAAAAGAATGATGGGAGAGTTGTAGAGCCTACCGCCGGTCAAGAAATTGCGGGTTGACAGTTTATCCCCGTCGTGCTACGTTTTTAGAAATAATATCACGATTAACGGGAGGATATAAACCATGCATATTCCTGACGGATTTATCAGCGGACCGATTAATATTGGAACGGCGATTGTTTCAACCGGCGTAGGTGCTGCCGCAGTCGCCAGGGCAAAGAAGACCCTTGGTGACCGCCAGGTCCCTCTTCTCGGTATTTCGGCTGCTTTCGTTTTTGCAGCCCAGATGCTCAACTTTCCCATAGCCGGCGGAACCAGCGGGCATTTCCTCGGCGCTATGCTGGTGGCAGTGCTCCTTGGCCCGCTTAACGGTTTTCTCGTAATAGCGGTTGTGCTGGCTATCCAATGCCTCCTGTTTGCCGATGGAGGGCTCACGGCACTGGGCACAAACATCTTCAACATGGGAATCGTAGGCGGATTGGGCGGCTACTATCTGTTCATGGCTGTAAAAACAATCCTTCCAAAAGGAAAGACGTTTTTTTTAAGCGCCGTTGCTTTGGGTTCCTGGCTGTCAGTGGTCATTGCTTCAGCTTTCTGTGCTCTTGAACTGGCCCTTTCGGGCGCCACTCCTCTTCGTATTGTTTTACCGTCCATGGTGGGAGTTCACGCCTTAATCGGAGTCGGCGAAGCCATTATCACAACGGCTGTTCTTACGGTAGTACTCGGTACCCGTCCCGATCTCATAAAGACTTGGAAGACTAAAGAATTGCCGGGGCAGATTCAGGAGGCGAAAGCATGAAAAAGTTATGGCCATTTATGTTCATCGCTCTGATTATCTGCATTCTACTGGCGGTGTTTGTCTCGCCCTTTGCATCCTCTCATCCCGACGGTCTGGAAAAAGTGGCCGAGGATAAAGGCTTCCTGGAGGAAAGCGAGGGGCAAGAAGTCTGGAAATCATCTCCAATCCCGGACTATGCGATGCCCGGCATAAACAATGAGCGGATTGCTACAGGGATAGCCGGCCTTGCAGGCACCCTTCTCGTTTTTGCTCTGGCCTGGGGAATAGGAAAACTAATAGCGAAGAGATCTAAAAACGGGCGGTGAAAAACCATTTTCTGGATAGATACTCCCATCTGGAGAGTCCTATCCACTCACTGGATGCCAGGGTTAAAGTCATTGCCTTTGTCAGCTGCCTTGTTATCTGCGTGACAACGCCCCCGGGCGCTTACCACGCCTTTCTCGGGTATTTTCTCTGCCTGCTCATACTGGCGGCGCTCTCCAGGGTGCCTTTAGCCTATATCGTAAAACGTTCACTGGTTGTCGTTCCCTTTGTCCTCTTCATTGCCCTCTTTCTTCCTTTCAAGGGAGGAGGGGCACTCGATGGGCCGATTCCTCTGGGGATCGGCCGGCTGACTGTATACAGATCGGGGCTCATACTGTTCTCCACGGTACTCATCAAGGCGTATATTTCTGTGCTTTCAATAATCCTTCTTTCCTCCACAACCTCCTTTTCAAAGCTCCTCGAGGGATTGGAACGGCTAAAATTTCCGCCTGTCCTCGTCATGATTACCGGTTTTACTTATCGCTACGTCTTCGTTGTTGCCGATGAAGTATTCAGAATGAAGAGGGCAGGGGATTCCCGCGGTTTTGGAGGAAAGTGGATCTGGAATTCCCGGGTTATCGGGGAAATGATCGGAACTCTCTTTCTGAGAAGCTACGAGCGTGGTGAGCGTATTTATACAGCCATGCAGGCCCGGGGTTTTGAAGGCCGCACAGCGGCTCATAGCATCACCGGGCTTGGGTGGAGAGATGTGTTTTTCATGATCTTCATTCCCGCCTATTTTCTAACCATAAGGCTGATCCTGCGATGAACAACGGACTCATCTTCCGTATCGAGAACCTCTTCTTTCAATATCCGGACAGCACCAGGGCTTTGAATGATGTGTCGCTCAGCATCTTGGCCGGTGAGCGGGTTGGGGTTATCGGACCAAACGGAGCAGGGAAATCAACGCTCATCCTGCATTTAAACGGAATTCTAACCGGAAGCGGAGTGGTGACTGTGCTTGGACTTAAGGTGGAAAAAAAGCATCTCAAAGAAATACGGAGAAACGTGGGACTCGTATTTCAAAATCCGGATGATCAGCTTTTCTGTCCCAGTGTTTTCGAGGACGTTGCTTTCGGACCGCGTAACCTGAACCTGCCTGAAGATGAGGTACAGGAGAGGGTAGAGGAGAGTCTCGATGCTGTAGGGCTTGCAGGATTCGGGGATCGCAGCTCGAGTCACTTGAGTGTCGGCGAGAAAAAAAGAGCGGCCATTGCCACGGTTTACTCCATGTATCCTGAAGTGTATGTTTTCGACGAGCCCACCAGCAGTCTGGATCCGAGGGGGAGAAGGAGTATAATTGCTCTTCTTAATAAATTGAAAAAGACACAGGTTATTATCAGCCACGATCTTGCAATGATTGGAGAGCTGTGCAGTCGGATTATTGTTATGGATAACGGCAGGATTGTAGCCGACGACAAAGCCGAGACAGTTCTCTCCGATACCCCCATGCTGGAGTCTTGCGGACTGCTCTGACGGCATTACTGTCGGACCAACTTGACCGCCGGTAAAGTCACGGTATAGGCTGTTTCCAAGACGAGGAAAACAAGATGATAGATATACTGATAAAGAACGCAGCCGTGGTTGACGGATCAGGAAGCCCTGGTTTCAAGGCCGACCTGGAAGTCCGGGAAGATAAAATCACCGCGATCGGTGAGCTGGGTAAATGCGAGGCTCATAGAGTTATTGACGCATCCGGGCTGATCGTGACGCCGGGATTTGTCGATATGCACTCCCATGCGGATTTTCGTCTCCCCATCTGTCCCGAAGCGGGAAGCCTGGTTCACCAGGGTATTACCACCGTTGTTGTTGGTCAATGCGGGATGTCACCGGCGCCCCTCCTGGATTCTACAAGGAAGAAAGTAACAGATTATCTGAGCTCTGCCATGACTCCGCTTCCCTGGGATCAGTGGTCGAGTTTTGGTGATTACCTGTCTTACCTCACAGACATGGGCATCGCTCTCAACATTGTTCCCCTTGTAGGGCAGGGAATGGTGCGGGCAGCTGTGATGGGTTATTCATCCGATCGCCCGGACAACGGCCGGCTGAAAGACATGCGTAAGCTTGTTGCGAAAGCCCTCGAAGAAGGAGCTGCCGGTGTAAGCACAGGGTTAATCTATCCGCCCGGCTCATATGCGAATACTGAAGAAATAATTTCCGTATGCCGTCCCGTTGCCGAGTGTAAAGGACTATATTCCAGTCACATCCGGGGAGAGGGGGATACGCTCCTGGAAGCGGTAGGGGAAGCTGTCCGGATCGGAAGGACATTGGGATGCCCGGTGCAGATCAGCCATTTCAAGGCAGGTAAAAAAAAGAATTGGGATAAAGCATCGAAAGCTCTCGAGCTTATCGACTCGGCTCTGGAGGAGGGGCTGGATGTGGCTGCAGACATGTATCCCTATCAAGCCGGATGTACTTTTCTTCATGCCATGCTTCCCGAATGGGCTCAGGAAGGAGGAAAAGCCGATATACTTTCTCGATTGAAGGAAACCGGCCTCAGAGTCAAAATGGAAGAGGACATGGAAACAAAAGGTTTTTTCTACCCGGTGAGTTGGGAGAAAATTTTGATAAGTAACTCCCCGAGAAAGAGAGAGTATCAGGGACATTATGTGGCTGAACTTGCGGCCGGTGCCGGAAAAACCCCATATCAATGGTTTTTCGACACTCTTATCGAGACAGAGATGGAAATCGACATGATTATTTTTCTGATCTCCGAGGATAATATCCGTATGCAGCTCACACATCCCGCTGTGATGATCGGCACAGATGGGTCAGCGTATACACCCGGGAGCAGGCATTCTAAAGGACTGCCGCATCCGAGGAACTACGGCGCATTCCCGCGGGTATTGGGCAGGTATGTAAGGGAGCAGAAGGTTTTAACTCTGGAGGAAGCTGTATGGAAGATGACAGGCCGGCCCGCCGGACGGCTGGGTTGGAAGGATAGGGGACTCATTCGGGAAGGTTATAGAGCGGATCTGGTGATTCTGGACCCGGAGACGGTGAAGGATGAAGCCACATACACGGATCCGCACCGCTATCCCACAGGTATTTTTCATGTAATGGTGAATGGAAGGCTTGTCGTTCAAGACGGCCGGCAGACCGATGCGCGGCCGGGAACTGTTCTCAGCAGCAGGCAGTAAAAAATATTAATAGACACTTGGTAAGGAGGTGTATTTCCTCCTGTGAGGCTCAAAAAATGTTTATTTAAAAATAATTAGGTATAGCTTATAAAGTTAGTTGACTCGACAGACTTAAGGCGCTAGATTGTAAATATGAAAACCACGACTGCCGATAAATTAAGCTCAAGTATGGAAGATTACCTTGAAACCATATTTAACCTGGAGAAAGCCAACAGAGTTGCCCGGGTAAAAGATATCGCCGCTAATCTTAAAGTTACAATGCCGTCGGTGACGGGGGCTCTGAAAATCTTGAAGGAAAAAAACCTTGTTAACTATGAAAAAAACTCCTTTATAAGCTTGACCAAAAAAGGTCTCAAAATCGCTAAAGTGGTACTAAATAAACATAGAACCTTAACGCGCTTTTTAGAGACAATTCTTATCATTCCATCAGAAAGAGCGCAGGATATGGCATGCAAGATGGAACATGCCATTGATTTTGATACTACCGATAGAATGATAAGACTTATCGATTGCTTCGAAAAAAAGATGATGAAATCCGGAAAAATCACATGGGAAGAGTGGAAAAGCCTAATGGAAGGAGATACAGCGTAATACTGATACATCAATCCATCTGTCAATCCCACTTTCACCACTATTTCTTACTGTAAATCAGCCCGGCTCACTTTTCTCCCTAAAACAGCAAAGAGTACGTAGATCCCCCCTATCATGAGAAGCGGGATAATTATCCATATAAGTTGATGCGCCACGGTAATCTGAAAGAACA
>CBDUZM010000161.1:0-6961 GCA_965371685.1 uncultured Spirochaetaceae bacterium
TTTCTTTTTATTAATTCAATATTTATTGGGTTGCGGGTGAAACCTGCGATAGGATTATTAATATATTTCTGCGTTCTCGTTCAATTAGATAAAGAGGCATAATATGAGTGTGGAAAACGAGCGAAGGGATAAGCTCTACAAGCTTCTGGGTGATCTGCCTGATCGTTCAAGAGAGATTTCTTCAAAAACCATCAATGTGGAACAAAGAGAGCATTATATCCTGGAAAAGCTGATTCTCGATTTGAACGGAATCGAGCAAGTTCCCGCCTATTTCGTTACTCCTATTGGAAAGAATAAGCTTTATCCGGTCATCCTGTATAATCATGCCCACGGCGGCGATTATATTCTCGGTAAGGATGAATTAATAACCGGCAGAGGCGGTCTTCAGGATCCCCCTTATGCCGAGGAACTGGCTAAAAGAGGATATGCTTCTATCTGCATTGACAGCTGGGCTTTCGGAGAGCGGCGGGGAAGATCGGAGTCGGAGATATTCAAAGAAATGCTCTGGCATGGTCAGGTTATGTGGGGAATGATGGTATTCGACAGTCTGCGGGCTGTGGACTATCTTGTGTCTCGATCAGATATCGATGGTAATCGGATCGGGACAATGGGAATATCGATGGGCAGCACAATGGCCTGGTGGACGGCGGCGCTGGATACCCGGATCAAGGTCTGCATCGATATTTGCTGTCTGACTGATTATCAGGCTCTGATTGAATCACGCGGGCTCGATGGTCATAGCATTTATTATTATGTTCCCGGGCTGCTTAAACAATTTACTGCTGCCGGGATCAACTCGTTGATAGCGCCGCGTCCACATCTCAGCCTGGCGGGAATTTTTGATCCCTTGACCCCTCCTGCAGGATTGGAACGAATCGATGAAGAGCTTCTGAAAGTATATAAAGATAAAAATGCTTCTGATGCCTGGAAGCTGTTGAAGTACAGCACGGGTCACTTCGAGACTGCAGCCATGAGATCCGAGATACTGTCGTTTTTAGACCGTTGGTTATGAAAACGTAATTTCGATCAACCATGCAGGCGTCGTGATGGTCTCCTAATTATTTGTTTACAGCATCAAGAATACGTGACAGGATTTCGTTCTGGGAACCGACCTTTTTCTTTTCGTCTGCGAACTGATCCCAGATGCCGGTGTTCTGCGAAACAACTATGCCAAGGCTTGGGCAGACCCAGGTGAGCTTGGCACCCGCACCCGAAGCAGCAAAGGAGTCGCGCGGGACATCAGGCCACTGCTTGCCGTGGTCGTTTACCCAGAAGCCATGTCCATACTTCCAATTCTCTTCGGGTTCATTGGCCAGAATATCCGGGTTAGTAACCGTGGCTTCTTTCAAGTAGCCTTCCGGTACAACCTGTGCCCCCTTCCATTTGCCCCAATTGAGCCAGAGATGACCGGCCCGTGCAGTATCCAGGGCTGTTGCACTAACGCGCAGGGAATGACCGAATATATTCTTCTTGGCGCCGGGAGGATGCTTGAAGTCGGTGTACGCATGACTCCATGTGCCTTGAATGGGATCGCGGATCTTGTCCGCGATGAGCTTGGCGCAGCCGGGTAGGCAGTCCGGATCGCCGCTGTCATAAAGCCCGTAGACGGCGGCAATGGAATTGGTGAGGATGTTCATACCGAAGGTCTGGTAGTGGAAAACCTTGCCCGGCTCTTCGCCGGGCTTCATGTATCCGGATGTGTTGCAGATGAGCTGGCGGAAGGTGATGTTCCGGTCTTTCTCAAAGACATAACGTCCCGGTTTAGGGCCTTCATCCTCGCCTACCTCCATCATCTCCGGATAGTAGTCCACGACCTTTGCATCCGGGCTGGGGATCTTTCCCTCGGCAACAGCGATACCGAGTATACAGGAGAAGTAGGACTTGCTGGCGGAAGATTGGTTGATCTCTTTGTGAACGTCAATGTCCTGACTCCATTCGGCTGTCAAATAGCCGTAACGGGTAATAGCAAGCCGAAAGGGAGTGTCACCCGCAATCTCCTTCAGCCAGGACTCAACTTTGGCGAGCTTATCAGGGGAGAAACCGACATCTTCAGGTGGTTTATGTTCCCATTCTTTTCCGGGAAAGACGTATTGCATAATGTATCCTCCATATTCTATCTAAGATGCCTTGTACCTGCCCCAAAGCGATGGGTTTTGACGAATGATATCAGTCGGATTGCGTTTTTTCAATCCCGGCGTTCTCCTCCCAGAATTGCCTCACAATCCTGGCACAGTGATTGGCTACGAATTCTCTCTGATCCCCGGGCCAGCCGCTTTCGATCACAGTAACCAAATCATCATATCCCAATCGTCTAAACGTGGAAAAAATCCTCGACCAATTCTGTACACCCGATTCATCGGGCAGAGCCCGGGTCCAGGGGTTTCCGTTTTTATTTATACTGGCTTCTTCTCCCGACCTTGTTGGGCGACGTGACTGTACCAGTATATTGCGGGTAATCCCTATAAACTCCGGGATGCACCCCAGGTAATCTTCACCGGAAATGTGAAGGTGCATTGAATCGTAAAGCAAGCAGAAATTCGGATGGGCAATCTGGCTGAAATATTGCAAGGTGCCTTCAACGGTCTCTAATTGACCACCGATATGATTGTTGCCTGCAAGGGTCACACCGTATCCTTTTGCCTCTTCCGCTGCTTGCCTGAGCCATGTCGGATCACCTCCGGTTTTTAAGAGGGCGCACTTCATGTCGCCGCATAACTCGAGATAACGCTTAAAAAAATCATCGCGGGCTGTGCCTGATGACGGCATCCCTCGAGCGGTCAAACAGGTTATTTTAAGCCCGGCATTATCAGCAATTCGCAGTATTGCTTTCCGCTCGGGTCCGGGTGTGTCCGGGTTGACCTGGGTTAGCCGAAGCTCCACGCCGCTGTATCCTGCTGCTTTGCCGATCGAGCAGAACTCTGCAAACGTTATGGATTGTGAATTGTAGTTATCCTCAAAGAGAAAACCGCTCAACGACAACAACATATTTCGACCTCCAAACGAAAGGTTTATGCACCGCATAATAATTTAGGAATTAGAACCGAAAAATGTTAAGCAGTCAAGATTACGTGTTGATTCAGACACTAATTAAATTATAAAGTAAAATGCAAGCTTGATTCTTAAACTATGCTTAACTATTTGAGCAGGCGGGATGCAGCAGGACTTATATCATAAGGGGAGAAAAAATGAAAGCATGGGTATTATACGGCAAAGAAGATTTACGTTATGATCAGCGGGATATACCAAAACCAGGAATAGGAGAGGTACTCATTAGGGTACATCGAGTTGGAATTTGTGGTTCAGATATGAGCTACTATAAAACTGGTAAGATAGGTATTTATACACCTACTCGACCGTTTATAATCGGACACGAGTTTTCCGGAGAGATTTGCGAAATAGGTTCAGAAGTCAAAGGTTTTCAAATTGCTGACCGTGTTACAGTTGAACCGTCAATGCCCTGTGGAAAATGTAAGTATTGCCGATTTGGGCGCTACAATTTATGTAAAAATATGCTTTATTTGGGTAGTGCGATGTACGATCCGCCTGTTGACGGCGCTTTTTGTGAATATATTACAATGCCGGTAGAAAACTGCTTCAAGATCCCGGAGAGACTTGAATACGGTATTGCTGCCCTTATAGAACCATTATCTGTGGCAACACATGCTCTAATGCGTGCTGGTTCTCTACCTGGCAAATCGATTCTGATTACCGGCGCAGGGACAATTGGGCAATTAGTACTTGTTTTGGCACGCGCATTTGGTGTGGCAAGAATAACAGTCACAGATCCGCAGGAAGGCCAGCGTAAACTGGCGTTGAAACAAGGAGCGGATCACGCATTAGATCCCTTTGAAGTGACACTCGAAGACCGGATTAACGAAATAGAACCCGAAGGATTTGATATTGTTTTGGAAGCATCAGGTATAACCGATGCGCTGCGTCAGGGATTTGAATATGTCAGCAATGGAGGAACGATCGTTCAAATCGGGATCTTACCTGCGGAAGAAAAAATTCCGATTGGAAAAATAATATTTAAAGAGCTAAAAATAGTTGGTTCTTTTCGATTCTGCAATGTTTTTCATGCTGCTATTGAAATGGCAGCTTCAGGAAGAATTAACTTACAACCTCTAATTACCCGGGTTTTTCCATTTACTCAACTTGAAGAGGCAATACAATTCGCATGTCAAGGAAGCAACATTATAAAGGTGCAGGCTGAGTTGTGAGGTATGCAAGATACGGATTACTTCACTTCCCCAAGGACTTGATATTTTTACAGGACATTTGTATATTAATAAATAGACAATTGTCCGGCATGGAAGAATATGATAATGGATCAATACATTGTTGAGATTCTTGGCGTAAGGAAAAAGGTGGATAGCCTTTTAGATATGGCGAACATGATAGAGGAAGGGTTATACCCTCGTTCAATCGATAGCGTCAAGGCTGCTTTAGAGTTGAATGACTACGAAGTTTCTTTTGCCGTGGGGATCAGTACCAAGACGATTGGTCGCCTTCGGGCTCAACCCAAGAAGCGGTTGAAGGTAATCGTGGGAGACCGTCTATTTCGCGCAGCACGCTTGTTTGCATTTGCAACGTCCGTGTTTGGGGATAAGGAATTGGCCCGCGAATGGTTACGATCCCCACAGATAGGGCTCAAGAACCGCATTGCCCTTAAACTAATGAATACCGAAGCCGGGGCTCTTGAGGTCGAGGATTTGCTTGGTCGTATCGAGTATGGTGTCCTTTCGTGATCATTGTTTGGCGCCTGGTTAAAAAATCGAGAGAGGCCGAAGCGTTATCCGGTGAGGGCGCACGCCTTTACGGAGGGCGGTGGAATCACCGCGGCACGGACGTGGTTTATTTATCGGACAGCCTGTCTCTGGCGGCACTCGAGGTTTTTGTCCATCTGGGCTCGTCACACCGAGGAATGATCTTTGCTACCTTTCACATTGAGATACCGGACAGTGTTTCCGCGGTCTCTTTGGAGAGGGACAAGCTTCCAAGTAACTGGCGCGATGAACCTCCGCCAGATGCGTGTAAGGACATTGGTACGGATTGGATAAAAGGGGGAACATCATCTATTCTAGAGGCACCTTCCGTCATTGTGCCTGTACAGAAGAATTACATTATCAATACCGCCCACCCCGACTATCGTCTCTTCCATATCGTACGGGAGGATGATTTTAGCTTTGATCCACGGATGTGGAAATCGTAAAAATAATCATAATATGATATACAGTAAAGCTGATAAAGAGGGAATAGTTCTTTATGGTTGACGAATGGAAGGTCTGGCTGAAAAGAAGTAAAAGTAATTTAAAAATAGCCAAGACTTGGTCCGTCGGGTGAATTTGTTATAGATAATAGGCGGCGGGATTATCCGGAAGTTTTTTCTATTTCCGGAAGCGACTCAAATTCGGGCACTTTTACAATGTACATACTTCCATATCCTGATACATCGCTTGTAAACAGCACCGATTTGCCGTCAGGACTGAACCGCGGATGCGCATGCACCTGTTGAATATGGAAGCTGCTGCGGTGTTCACACAGCAGTCGGGGACCGT
Source organism: uncultured Spirochaetaceae bacterium (assembly GCA_965371685.1). Taxonomy (GTDB): domain Bacteria; phylum Spirochaetota; class Spirochaetia; order SZUA-6; family CAZLRN01; genus CBDUZM01. The sequence continues at coordinate 5,559 of CBDUZM010000161.1, forward strand.
CGAACTCCCTTTCGTTCCATTTCCACAGCCGCACAACACTTCCCCCGTCACCGGCGATCAACGAGAAGTCGTTTGAGTGAATATGCCCGGTTTCGTGCGGGAAATCAACCTCTATGCGATCGGTGTTATCATATCTGATCTTACCAAAGAACTTCCGTCCGTCCGGCCATCGACCGTGATAACCTATTTGAACGCCGTCCGCGTGCCAGTATTCATGTCCAATGCTCTCTTCTCCTTCGCGCGGGCGAAGCTTCCACGCTTCCCGGGTATTCAAATCCAGCACCCAGATTCGGTTATCAACCTTATCCCAGGGGCCTTCGTGGTAGGTCGGATTGACGCAGGTCGACAAAAACACAGTCTCGCGCGGTGGATCGACAGGCTCGAGATCGGTGATGCAGAAGGAATGATCAACATTGTGGCTGCTTCCAGGATGGCTGGCGCATCTGAGTTACAGCTTGCCGGCTTCACGGTTTATAATCTCCCAGGCCTTTGCAATATAAAATCGGTAGTTCTTCAAAGGTGTGCCGTTTGGAATACGGTGGTCCAGTCCCAGTACACACCCGCCGGCAGCGACCATTGGCGGTATTTTATACTCCAGCTCCGCCGCTATCTCTTCTTCGCTGCGGCGTATTACATGCTTATCAAGACCACCGATAAAAGCCAACTCTGTTCCGTACTGCCTGCGTAATTCAACTATATCCATATCAGCTGCAGGTTCCAGCGGATGCATACAGTTGACACCTGCATTGATAAATTCTTGTATCACCGGATTCATGTTGCCGTCACTGTCCTGGTCAAAAAGCCTTGTACCCCTCCCTGCGAGCATATCCCATATCCGACGGTAATAAGGCCTGATAAATTCCTTGATTTGCACCGGACCGGCCAGAGGTCCTGATTTTCCTGCCATATCTTCATGTACTACTAAGATGTCTATATTCACTCTTGAAGCAACGCGGTCAAGAACTTTATAGGCTGTTTCACCAATGGTGTTGAGAATATCGTGGATCAGTTCCGGTTGTTCATAATAAGCAATGCAGAGAGCTTCTTCTCCCAATAGCTGGCGCGGCTCATCGAATCCGCCTGGAATTCCTACAGTAAGAGCTTTCCCGTCCTGTTGATGTTTGCAGGCAATGCTCTCCCAGTCCGGATCAAATCTTTCCTCAGAAAAAGCATAATGGTGTTTGATCTTCAGCCAATCATCCATATCCTTAACCGGGAAATCCAGAGGAAGCGGGAGTGTGGCATATCCTTTGTTAAGCTTGGTTCTTCTTCCCATTTTATCACGAGTAATAATATATTCTTCAGTTTCTTCAAAGATTTCTTCGGCGCCTCCTATCCATCCTGTATTAACCGGAATTCCTGTTATAAGAGCACAGCGATAGGTAAATGCTGAGAAATCCAAT
>CBDUZM010000162.1:0-6936 GCA_965371685.1 uncultured Spirochaetaceae bacterium
CCGGAGGGAGAACGGCTTTTTTTTCGGATCGCTGTTGGATCCGCATGAACTTACAGGAGGTGGAAAGTGGACAAGCTAAACAGTCATGCCATGAAAGAGGGAATCGAGCGTTCTCCTCACCGAAGTCTTCTCTACGCCATGGGGTGGGATAGAAAGACCATCGAACGGCCCATAATAGGGGTAGCCAATGCCTTTTCGGAAATCATTCCGGGACATGTGGATCTGCGCAAGATCGCAGAAAAAGTAAAGGAGGGGATCTGGTCGGCGGGCGGCACTCCGGTTGAGTTCGGCACCATCGGAGTATGCGACGGAATAGCCATGGGGCACAGTGGAATGCGCTTTTCGCTTCCCAGCCGTGACCTTATCGCCGATTCTGTCGAGATCATGGTCAGGGCTCACGCCATGGACGGGGTGGTTCTCGTTACCAACTGCGACAAAATTACTCCCGGCATGATGATGGCGGCTGGAAGACTCGATATTCCGGCGGTGCTCATATCCGGCGGGCCCATGCTCTCCGGCATCTTCGACGGCAGGCATGTCGGTCTGGAAGCCGTCTTCGAAGCAGTAGGCGGCTACACCGCCGGTAATTTCTCCGAAGATGACTTGATCCGTCTGGAGTGCGCGGCCTGCCCGGGCACCGGTTCCTGCTCAGGTCTTTTCACAGCTAATTCAATGAATTGCATGGCGGAAGTGCTCGGGATCGCCCTGCCGGGCAACGGAAGCATCCCGGCTATTTCCTCCGACAGGTTGAGGCTGGCCAGGGCTTCGGGTCTTGCCGCCATGGAAGCGGTGCGAACGGGTCTTACAGCGAGAAAAATTCTAACCCACAAAGCCTTCCTCAATGCGGTGGCAGCCGATATGGCGATGGGAGGATCCACCAACACGGCCCTCCATCTGCCGGCTATTGCCGATTCCGCAGGTGTAGAGCTCAACCTGGACGACTTCGACCGTTTCGGCGAAACGGTCCCTCATCTCTGCGCCCTGGCGCCCTCCGGTCCTCACTACATGGAGGACCTCGATCGAGCCGGAGGTGTCATGGCAATCTTGAAAGCTCTGGACGGGCTGAAAGTGCTCCACCCTGACACCATGACTGTTACCGGCCGCAGCTTAAAAAATTCCTATCGGAACGCTCCCGATCCCGACGGCACCTATATTGCCCTGCCGGATAAACCCTACCACAAAGGCGGGGGGTTGGCCGTTCTCAAAGGCAACCTGGCGCCGGGAGGCAGCATCGTTAAGAAGGCCGCTGTAGCGGAAGAGATGCTCGTTCACGAAGGGCCGGCCAGGGTCTTCGACTCGGAAGAATACGCCCAGGCTGCGATCACGAAAGGTAAAATCAAAGCAGGAGACATAGTTGTTATTCGTTACGAAGGTCCCAAAGGAGGGCCGGGAATGCGGGAGATGCTCTCCCCTACCTCATTCCTTGCAGGAATGGGCCTGGACAAGGATGTGGCTCTGATCACCGACGGCCGTTTCTCAGGCGCCACAAGGGGCGCGGCTATAGGCCATATTACGCCGGAGGCAGCGTCCGGAGGGCCTATCGGTCTTGTAAAAGAGGGTGACCGCATCAGGATCGATATCCCGGGCAAGAAGATCGACCTGCTTATCCCGGAAGAGGAGTGGAAAAAGCGGGAACAGGAGTTCAAGCCGCTGGAAAAAGATACCGGGAGTGTTTTTCTGGACAATTATGCTTCCAATGTGGGGCCGGCCGCTGCAGGGGCTGTGCGCATCGTTAGAACAGGGAGGAAGAAATGAAGATAAACGGATCCAGATTGGTCATTGAAGCTCTCAAGAGAGAAGGGGTGGAATATATATTCGGTTTCCCCGGCGGCGCCGTTATACCGATCTTCGACGAGTTGTACGGAGAAACCTCTCTCAAGGTAATACTGACCCGGCACGAGCAGGGCGCCGTGCATGCGGCCGATGGGTATGCCCGGTCCACCGGAAAGATAGGTGTCTGCCTGGTTACGAGCGGCCCGGGCGCAACCAACACGGTTACAGGAATGGCAACGGCGAACTTTGATTCGGTGCCTATCGTCTGTTTGACCGGACAGGTCCCCACTAACATGATAGGCAACGACGCCTTCCAGGAAGCGGACACAGTTGGTCTCTCCCGTTCAGTGACAAAACATAACTACCTTGCATCCGATCGAAAAGAGCTGGGCCGCATCATGAGAGAAGCATTTCACATTGCAGGCAGCGGCCGGCCCGGTCCTGTGCTCGTGGACATACCCAAGGATGTTCTCACCGCTGTGGCTGAGGATAGTTATCCTGACAAGCTCCTTATCCGGGGATACAACCCCAATACCAAGGGGCACCCGAACCAGATAAAGAAGGCGGCTGAGCTCTTATTACACTCGAAAAGGCCCCTCTTCTACATGGGGGGAGGAATAAAGATATCCGGTGGATCTGAGGTTTTCAGGAAAATCGTCGAAAAAACAGGCGTGCCGGTAATTACATCCCTAATGGGTATAGGAACTATACCCAGTGACCACCCTCTCTATCTCGGGATGTTGGGCATGCACGGAACTTATAAGGCGAACATGGCTGTAACCGAATCGGACCTTCTCTTTGCCGTGGGTACCCGTTTCGACGACAGGGCAACCGGCGTTCTGGATAAATTTGCCCCTAATGCGAAAATCGTGCACGTTGACATCGACCCTGCCGCTATAGCCAGGAATGTGAAGGTCACTATCCCGATTGTCGGGGATGCCAAACTGGTACTGGATGATCTCCTCCCCCAGGTAAAAAAAATGGAAATAGGGCCCTGGATGGAGCAAATCAGGATATGGGATGAAAAGCATCCTCTGGAATCTCCCCCCCACGGCGAACGGCTCTCGCCGACAGAGATTGTAAAAACAATCAGCAACGTTTTTCCCGACGCCATTGTCTCCAGCGAGGTTGGTCAGAATCAGATGTGGGCGGCTCTCTTTTATACCTTCCGGAAACCGAGGAACTGGCTTACTTCGGGAGGTCTTGGAACTATGGGCTACGGATTTCCCGCTGCCATAGGCGCCCAGGTGGGTAATCCGGACAAGAGGGTTGTCGATATAGCAGGCGACGGCTCTATCCAGATGAATATCCAGGAACTGGCTACGGCGGTTCATAACCGGCTTCCCGTCATTATCGCGATTTTAAACAACGGTTATTTAGGTATGGTGCGTCAGTGGCAGGAGATGTTCAAGGAAAAGAGATACTCTTCCACCAATCTTTTGGATGATACTAAAAGCCCCGTCTATACTCCTGATTTTGTAAAACTGGCGGAGGCATACGGCGCCCTGGGCATAAGAGTGAGTAAACCGGAGGACGTAGCGCCCGCTCTTATAAAAGCGAAGGAGACGACTGACCGGCCGATCATAATAGACTTTTTAGTTGAGAGGGAAGCAAACGTCTGGCCAATGGTGCCCCCCGGAGCGGGCTTAAGCGAAATGCTTGTTGAAGGAGGAAAAAAGGCATGACACACACTATTGCTTTACTGGTGGAAAATCGACAGGGGGTCCTTGCCCGCATTTCAGGCCTCTTCTCAGGCAGAGCATACAACCTGGAAAGCCTCACGGTGGGGGTAACGGCAGATTCTTCCGTTTCACGGATTACACTGGTGTGTGCCGGGGATGATGCTGTTATCGATCAGATAAAAAAGCAGCTCAACCGCCTTATCGATGTTATCAAGGTGCTCGATCTCACACAAAAACCGTCAGTTGACAGAGAGGTTATACTCATCAAGGTGCCGGCAAAACGCAGCCAGAGAGGGGAGATATTTCAGGTTGCCGATGTATTCGGAAGCAGAGTCATGGATGTGGGCGCCTCCAGTATGATCCTTGAGCTAACGGGGACTCCCGAAAAAATCGAGGATTTTACGGCCATACTTCAACCCTTCGGCATCCAGGAGGTGGTTAGAAGCGGTCTTATTTCCATGGAGCGGGGAAAAAAGTATAAACGGGAAGACCAAACCACGAGTGAATTTAAATACGCATAGATTACAAGCAGGGAGCGACCTTATGGGAATGACTTTAACAGAAAAAATTCTCTCTCTTAAAGCAGGACAGTCCCCCCTTAAGCCGGGAGACTTTATAGAAATCGAGCCGGATCTCGGGCTGGCCAACGACATTACCGCCCCTCTGGCCATCGAAGAGTTCGAAAAAGCAGGAGTAAAAAAGGTTAAATACCCGGAAAAGGTTTTTCTTGTAGCAGACCACTTTACGCCGAATAAAGATATTCTGTCCGCTGAACAGGTGAAACTGCTCAAGAATTTCTCAAAAAAGCACATGGGGATTCACTTCTTCGAACAGGGAGAAGTCGGCGTGGAACATGCCCTTCTTCCTGAAATGGGAGCAATACATCCGGGAATGGTGGCGATAGGAGCGGATTCACATACATGCACCTACGGCGCTTTAAACGCTTTCTCCACCGGTGTAGGATCCACGGACATAGCCGGGTTTCTGCTCACAGGCAAGGCATGGCTCAAGGTCCCTCCCACTATCAAAGTAACTTTCACGGGCAATATGGGCCCCTGGCTCACCGGTAAGGACCTGATACTGCTCCTTATAGGCAGGATTTCGGTTTCCGGCGCCTTATATAAAGCCCTGGAATTTCATGGTCCTGTTATCGAAAACCTTACCATGGAGGGCAGGCTTACCATGGCTAACATGGCCATAGAAGCGGGCGCCGAGAACGGCATATTCATGGCGGATCAAACCACCCGCCGGTATCTCGAAGGCAGGACAGAAGCAGCCTGGGACTCGCTCGCTCCCGATGAAACGGCGGAGTACGAGAGCCATGTCGAGATCGATGTGACCGGCGTGAAGCCGCAGGTTGCCCTTCCCCACCTTCCGGAGAATATCAAAGACGCCGAGTCCTGCGATAATATACAAATCGATCAAGTGGTTATAGGCAGCTGTACCAACGGAAGGATCGAAGACCTCAGGCTTGCCGCCGGGCTGCTTTCCGGAAGGAAGGTAGCTTCAGGAGTACGCTGTCTGATCCTGCCGGCCACGCCGACCATTTACCGCCAGGCTCTGGATGAAGGTCTTTTCAATATCTTTCTCGATGCCGGAGCTGTAATTTCGCCTCCTACATGCGGCCCATGCCTGGGAGGGCACATGGGAATACTCGCTTCCGGAGAACGGTGCGTATCTACCACCAACCGCAACTTTGTAGGGCGTATGGGGCATCGTGAAAGCGAAGTCTATCTTGCTTCCCCGGCCACGGCTGCAGCCTCTGCCGTGCTGGGACGGGTTGCAAGCCCTGAAGAGCTTTCATAGATCTTACAGGAGGAGAGAAAAAATGAAATTTCAAGGCAGAGTTTACCTTTTCGGCGACGATGTGAACACGGATGAAATTATCCCAGCCCGTTTTCTCAACACAACCGATCCGGAGATACTGGCACACAACTGCATGGAGGATGCCAGGCCCGGGTTCGGCCGGAAAGATTTGTCAGGAGCTATCCTGGCAGCGGGAAGGAATTTCGGATGCGGTTCTTCCAGGGAACACGCTCCTATTGCCATAAAATACGCCGGCATCTCGTGCGTTATCGCCGGATCGTTTGCCCGTATATTCTTTAGAAACTGCATCAATATAGGCCTTCCAATTGTTGAAAGTCCCGGGGCAGTGGAAGCCCTGGAAGAGGGACACACTGTTGCTGTGGATCTCAACCGGGGCCTTATCACCCTGTCTTCGGGAAAAGAAATAGCGATCTCTCCATTCCCCCCCTTTATGCAGGCCATTGTCGAAGAGGGAGGCTGGATTCCCTATCTTAAGAAAAAATACAGGGTATAGGCCATGAAAACGATAACCGTATTAGACACTACACTTCGAGACGGCGTACAGGGTATGGAAATCAATTTCACCCTCGAAGACAAGATCCAGATCGCACACAGGCTGGACGAGATGGGAATAGATTACATCGAGGGGGGATTCCCCCTGGCCAGCGAAAGGGAAGCTGCCTTTTTTGAGAGGATCAGGGAAGAGCATTTCCAACATGCAAAAATAGTCGCCTTCGGCAGTACGCGTAAACCACGGCAGAAAACCGCATTGGACGCAAATCTTCAAGCTCTTGTCCGGGCGGAAACACACGCAGTAGTAGTTACAGGTAAGGCATGGAAAGCCCATGTCACCCAGGTTCTGAATACCACTATCGAGGAGAACCTGGCGATGATCCACGAATCCATTCTCATGCTGAAGGAAGCGGGGAAAGAAGTGATCTTCGACCTGGAGCATTTTTTCGACGGTTACAAGGACGATCCGGACTACGCCTTGAAGATACTGAAGTCAGGCACCGAAGCCGGCGCAGATGCTCTGGTTCTCTGCGACACAAACGGGGGAACTCTTCCTTCAGAAGTAAGCGCCATTATGGGATCTCTTTCGTCTGAAAAACTTGCGCCTCTCGGCGTACACTTCCACAACGACTGCGGGATTGCCGTAGCCAATTCTCTCAGCGGTATAGAAGAGGGCGCCGTCCACATTCAGGGCACGATAAACGGCTGGGGTGAACGCTGCGGCAACGCCAATCTGTGTGTCCTTATCCCCAATCTCTGTCTGAAAATGAACCTCCGGGTAAACGCCAGGAAATATCTTTCCGAGCTTACCTCCCTCTCCCGCTTCGTCTCTGAGAAAGCCAACATCATACCCGACAAGCGGCAGCCTTTTGTGGGTGAAGCCGCGTTCAGTCATAAAGCCGGGCAGCATGCCGACGCAATCACCAAGGCCGACTACTTAATGGAACATATCGATTCCGGGCTGGTGGGTAATACAAGGAAAATTCTGCTGTCAGAGCTGGCAGGAAGGGCAACCGTTGCAAGCAAGCTCTCCCGCTACGGAGATTACGGCAAGGACTCAAAAGAGGTCCAGGAGCTTATAGACAAGCTGAAAGAGCTGGAGACCGAAGGATTTGAATTCGAGGCAGCGGAAGCCTCCTTCGATCTGCTCATGAGAAAGACC
>CBDUZM010000163.1:0-6921 GCA_965371685.1 uncultured Spirochaetaceae bacterium
ATACCGGAAGTTGGTTGAAGAAATTATTTTTCATCTACCAACATACCCCCCCCCTCACCGGTGCGTAATGAGTTCTGGCTACTGTTTCGATTATTGCCAGACATTTTTGCTTGAAAAGACCGGCTGGAATAATTTCATAGTTTTCGTCCATGGATACAGTCTATAGACAAATGGAGGTACTATCAATTTAATTGCCGATCCTGGTGAGATACTCAAGTTTATTGAGCATCTTGAAAGATGGCGGATCGAGAAGATACGTGACCATGCAGGGGACGGGCTGCGTGTTATCCATTTACACAGCACGTTGAGCATATTCCGCACCGTGCAGGACAGCGATGCGGATATGGTCGGAGCTTAGAGCAGTCATCGATGATTTTAAAGTCATTTCTTTAGCGTTATTGTCTATTATTTAAATATTGTCTATACTGGTCTAGTCAGGTTAACCAAAATTAGGAAATGAACATAATAGGGAGATAGGAAATGACTATAGCGAATATGTACGAAGCAAAGACGCATCTTTCTAAACTCATTAAAAAAGCCCTACAGGGTGAAGAGGTGATACTTGCTAAGTCAGGCAAACCTTTAGTCAAACTTGTGCCGGCAAAGGCTGAAAAAAAAGATATCAAATTTGGACTCATGAAAGGTAAAATTCAGATGTCTGAGGATTTCAGTGACTTCGGACCGGAAATGCAGGAAATGTTTAAGGAGTACACTTAGAGGTTAAACATGAACTTACTATTAGATACAGCCATACTCATATGGACGTTGGATGATAAACTGGATTTAACAGACAAGTCAAGGAAAATAATACAAGAGGCTGATAGAAGGTTGATAAGCTCTATTTCGATTTCAGAAATTGAGATAAAAAAATCCATTGGGAAACTGACAATACCTGGTTCATATATTGAAAAAATATATGAGTCGGGATTTGAAGAACTGCCGTTTGATTTTGCAGATGCTCACTATCTGGGCAATTTGCCTTTGATTCACAAAGATCCTTTTGATAGAATGCTTATATCACAGGCTATTGTTAAGGGACTGACCCTGCTGACCAGTGACAGAGTTTTTAAAGAATATAACGTTCCGTTATTTTTAAATGAATAATTTGATAGTAAGCAACTGATGGGTTTAACCAGGGTGACGACAAAACTTATGAAGCTGTTTTTCTCGTTGATACTGGCGTTGCCGACTCCCTGGCGTCGACGAACGAGTTGGAGAAGATCGGAGTTTGCCCGGAAGGTAAATGGGAGTCACTGCTCTCGAATCCGTGGGAATTATCGTGGACCCTGTAAGCAAAATACTGAAAAGACTCCCCGCTATACTGTTGAAGTAACAGCGCCTCTGTGAACCGCTTCCAGGTTCGGCACACCTGGTACTACAAATAGCTTTAATTGCTGAAATCTCCGCCGCCGAGAGTGTTGCTTATATTGCCTCTTTCAGACCGGGGACATCCACCTTTTCCAGGGTCTCGTTTATAACCGTCTCCGATGCAAGCCCTTTCGCCGAGTGCTCTGACTTGACCAGGATACGCTGCCTGAGAACCGGCACGGCTATATCCTTTATATCCTCGGGCACAGCATAGTCCCTTCCGCGCAGGGCGGCCATGGCCTGGGCGCCTTTGTACAGGGCAAGAGAACCTCGAGGAGAAACACCGAGCAGCAGCCTGTCGTCGCCCCGGGTCAATGTAACGATCTTGATGATGTATTTCTGGAGCGACTCTTCCACATGAATATCCACCGTCGTCTTCTGCATTTTCAGAAGTGTAGGCAGGTCGGAGACCGTAGTGAGATTTGAAAGCGGATGTTTAATCTGTTTCTGTGATTTCATGATCCTTCGCTCGTTCTCCTTTTCAGGATACCCGATGCTCAGGGAGAGGAAGAACCTGTCCTTCTGAACCTCCGGAAGGGGAAAGGTTCCCTCCGATTCGGCGGGGCTTTGCGTGGCTATCAGGAAGAAGGGGTCGGGCAGAGGCATGCTCTTGCCCTCCACGCTGACCTGTCCCTCCGCCATAGCCTCTAGGAGGGCGGATTGAGTTCTGGGGGTCGCCCGGTTTATCTCGTCGACGAGCAGCAGGTTTGTAATAACCGGTCCCGGCCGGAATACGAACTCTTCGGTCTTTGGATTGAATACGGAGACTCCGAGAACATCGCCGGGCAGCAGATCCGGTGTGCATTGAATCTGTTTGAAATCACCTTCGATGCTGAGCGCAACTGCCCTCGCAAGGATGGTCTTGCCCACTCCAACGACATCTTCAATGAGCACATGACCCCTGCAGAGAAGCGCGGCGAGAACAGTGTCGATTACCTCATCTGTACCGGAAAATGCCTTAAGTACGTTTTCCCTTATTTTCTTTGCCCAATTACTTATAGTATCCAAATCTTATCCTCCTGGCTTCCCTGGCTCTAACGGTATTTTAAAACAAGCCGAATATTGGAGAAGTACTTAGAGTTTTTCTCCTCATCTATTTCGTGATGAGAGAACAGCTGTTCCTCAAAAAGGTCGGCGATCTCGACAAGAGTATCCTGTATTGCCGGAACGATATTTCCAAGCGTTTCAGTATACTCTTTCGGACCTATATATGTCTGAAATTTCGCGCCCCGCTTTTCACCCCAGCGGATCAGCCGCAGGAACGCTTTAATATTCTTGGCCTGCGTGAGCCTTCTTAAGAATCCCGCCCGCCGGGTTTTTTCCTCTCCCGCTTCTGCTTTGCGCCCTTTAATTAAATCTTCCCGCATTTTCTTTCTGATTTTACCCCTCTTCTGAAAATCTTTGAAAGAATTACCCATGTTCCTGATAGCGGAAAGAATGGAATCCCAGAACTTGACGATCCACTTACTGAAGGCCTTCAGGGGGTGAACCTTCGTGCCGCGTTTTCTGAAGAGGGGCGCTATAATAACGTAGAGGAAAGCCGCCGCCGGCAGGCCGATCAGAAGTCCTATGATGATCGTTCGAAAAATACTCTGCAGAGCCTCGTTATCCTCTTTTCCTACACCTCCGAGAGCGGCAGCCGCCTGTTCCATAGTATCCTGCGGCGCCGCAGTGTACTCGAAGTCAAGCTTCTGTGCTTCCAGGTCGATTTCAGGCAGGGTCAGCTTTTCCTCGAGCCATGCCATGATGCTCGCCAGGATACTTGCGGGAAGGGGAGGCTCCTCTCTTACGATGGGCGCCAGTATAAGACCGCCTATAACAATGACCAGCATGGTGAACCTGAAGAGCCTGCTCTGGATTGCCTTCGATACCTGGAATCCGGCGCCGAACAGATCCTGGCTCTGGAGAAAGCCGTTCAGGCTGAAAAAGAGTATCATACCGGAGGCAAAATGAATTAGGATCAGGGCTGTGGTTCCGGCGGAAAGCCGTGCGTTCATGGAGCTTACCACGAGTGTCAGCACAAATATTATTATTTGAAAACCTATGATCAGCCTTCGGATACTCTTTATTCCGTCGATTGATTCGCCCGCTTCGAAATGGAATTCCCTGAAAGTCTTGGCAAGGTCCTTTTCTTCCACACCGACAAGCATCGCGAGGAAGAGTTCCCGGTTCCTCAGCTTCTGGTGCACGTAGTAGGAAAATGACCACATGAAGATTATAACCACCAATGGGTAGATAATTTCCAGCCGAAGGATCTTCCAATTTCCGCGGAAGAGATCTCCTGTCAGCAGAAAGAGAATAAAGAAGGAGAGAATCAGGATAAGAATGAGCTCCCGGAGTCTTGGTAAAAATTCCCCCACCTTCTCCTTGTAGAGATAGTTGCTCACTCCCGCTTCCGCCATTCCCGCGGCGAGGAGAAGTAGCGGAAACAGTCTCGGGATCTTGCTGAAACTCCCAATAGCGGTTGCCAGGATGGATTGCATGGTCCAGAAAAGGAGGAAGGGGATGATAATGGAAATGATGGGATGTATTATGGAGCGGTAACTGCTCAGCCTCTTTTCATCCATCTATCGACTCCTCTATATAAGATCGTCCCCATAGTCTTTGACGGCAAAGGTTTTAACGTTGCCTGCGAGCCTGTCCGCCAGTGTGATCTCCGTTGTGGTGGCAATCTGGAAATACTCTACATCGTAGCTCTTTCTTTTTGCGCTGATAAGAACACTGGTCTGCTCCTCTCTTAGAGATGGGCTGACGACCATTATCCTCGTTCCTATGGAAAGCTTGACGCCTGATTGAAAGAGAGCCCTGTTGAAGTCTGCCCTTCCTTCAGAGAGGCGGCAGCGGGAGATTATATCGAGCAGGTTTAAGGCATGCCCGTATCCTGCTTTGGTTTCAGCAGAAGGCATATCATCCCCGTCGGTAAGATTGCCGGTCGTTACCAGGCCGACCTCCTGTTTAAGGTCCACATAGTAAAAAATGAGGGAAGCGGCTACTTCCCGCGCCTTTTCCGTAAGATGGTCGCGGTGACGCATGGGATAGTCGTCCGCCTTCAGATTCAGGAATATAAGGAGGGGGAAGTACAGTGTCGGAAGGAATTCGGTGGAGTACAGCTTTCCCATACGGGCCGTGACCTTCCAGTTGATTCTCTTCATCTCATCTCCCGGAACATATTCCCGGATAGATCTGAATTGGGTCATGTCTTCGTAGATCTTGTTGTTTACCCGGAGACTGCCTGCAGGAAGCCCCCGATCGTTGATTAGCTCGAGTGAATAGATCCTGGGATAGACGATGACGCGGACATTGCTTTTAAAAGTCTTACGCCATGGAAAGAGCCCGAGAGGATCGTACCCCGACGCTTCGATGGGACCGATCTGAAATTCCCCCGTTCTCTGGCTGGTCACTTCATAGGTCAGCTTCTGCCGGTCCCAGGGAGAGAGACGTATCAGGAATTGCCCCATGTCAAGGATGGTAAGGCTTCCTACAGTGTCTCTTACAGTCAGGTAGGGAATGGGAAAAAAACTCCTGTTCTCTATAAAAAACTCCATGGTAAACGGTTCCTGGCGGTGGCCTCTTACAATATCTATTTCGCGGAATGCGTATAGAAAGAGGATGGAAATACGCGAATAGAGGACGGAAAGAGCGGCGATTCCCAGCGTGCATGCGGCAATGTAGCGAACAACCCTAAGAGGGAAGAAGAGCGCGAACAGGAGAAGAATTGAGATGAGAAGGAACCTTTTAATCAGCTTCGCCGGTTTTATCTTCATTGAGTGCTTCCTACACGGCTTCGGCGGCGGTCGAAATTTCAGTCCTTTCGAGTATACTTTTAACGACACCCTCCTCGGTAATACCTTTTAACAGATTTTCCGATTTCACGGTAATGCGCTTGAATAGAACCGGACCTGTTATCTCCCGGATATCTTCCATCCGGGCTTCCGTCCTGCCCCGGATGGAGGCAAGAGCCTGCGCTCCCTTATAGAGTGCAATGGCGGCTCGCGGAGAAGCCCCCAGCTGCAGGAGGCTTTCCTGACGAGTCGCATCTACCAGGGCCAGGATGTATTCCTCCAGATCGGGAGATACCTCCACCTCGAGAATCTTCCTCTGCATTGCCAGCACGGTGTCCGTGTCGGTTACAGGGGTCAAATCGGAGACAGGATGAGTCAGCCTTCTCTGGGCGATCATGATCTCTTCCTCCGCCTCCGGCGGCGGGTACCCCATTCGAAGGGAGAGGAAGAAACGGTCCTTCTGGGCTTCCGGGAGAGGAAAGGTCCCTTCAAACTCTACGGGGTTTTCCGTTGCAAGGATAAAGAAGGGATCCGGAAGGTCGCGTCTCTTTCCTTCCACGCTGATTTTTCTATCTTCCATGGCTTCCAGCAGGGCCGATTGAGTTCGGGGAGTGGCGCGGTTGACCTCGTCCACCAGCAGGATATTGGTCATTATCGGACCTTCCCGGAAATCGAAATCACCGGTTTTCTGGTTGTATACCGAAACACCCAGGACATCTGCCGGGAGAAGGTCGGGGGTGCATTGGACTCGCTTGAATGCTCCGCCCAGGGAAGCAGATATGGCCCTGGCGAGGATCGTCTTGCCCACACCTGGGACATCTTCAAGCAGAACGTGCCCCCTGCAGAGCAGGGCAACGAGCAGCTTTTCGATAACATCCCTTTTTCCATAGATAACCTTTTCCACGGATTGAATAATCGTCTCGACCCAGTCTTTTACTGTATCCATGTATTATATCCTCGATTTTGCTTCTCCTACAGTAGATGTCTCTGTGTGATTTGTCAAGCTTATCGGGCTAAACAAAAAAAGAGGACAGCCGGTCAGCCGTCCCCTATCAGCCGCGATTCCCATTACATGCGAGAGGCAGGAAGCTTCCCTCTCACTCCGCGCTGTGTTAAGATGCCGCGGTAACGTGGTAAGATAGAGCCGCTTAACAGGGGGTGAATATGTTTATAGACATCCATGTACACGTATATCGCGATCCCGGTCCCCGGGGTTTTTCAACAGCCGCTCAGGTTCTCGCGCGGTACGATGAGCTTGCAATTGAGAGAGGCGTGCTCCTGCCAATTGTGAATCCCGAGGTTTATCTTCCCCAGTCCAACGAGGAGATTCTCGAAATTGCCGAGGCTCATCCGGACCGTTTCATTCCATTCTGCAACATAGATCCCCGCGTTCTGTCAAACTCTGTTGATGCGCCCATAGGCGATCTGCTTCGCTACTACCGTGATAAAGGATGCAGAGGCATAGGGGAGGTCATGCCCAATCTGCCGTTTCTCCACCCGATGGTTCAGAACCTGTTCAGACAGGTTGAAGAGGTCGGCTTCCCCCTTATATTCGACATCTCGGACAGAATCGGCGGAGACTACGGCTTGTACGATGATCCCGGGCTGCCGCAGCTTGAAAGCTGCCTCCGGAAATTCCCTAAGCTTACTATTCTCGGTCACGGTCCCGCCTTTTGGGCGGAAATAGGCAGGCTGGAGACACCCGCAGACAGAGCCGGGTACCCTGATTATCCTGTGCATGAGGAAGGCGTTGTTCCAAAGCTCTTCAGGA
>CBDUZM010000164.1:0-6909 GCA_965371685.1 uncultured Spirochaetaceae bacterium
CCCTCTCACGAGGGTCAAGAAACTCTTCCTCCAGGCGCCCTTTCTCTGTTAGGCGATCCAGAAGTTTTCTCGTCATTTCGAGTCTCTGGGTTTTTGAAAGGTCCTTCACTCCTACTTTTTTCTCATTATCCATGGAAAGGATCCCTTCTTTGGACAGCTGTCCGAAAGCCGAGCCTGCGTCCCTGCTCTCGATTGAAAGCTTCTCCGAGATTTCCGGGAGACTCAGAGAGTTTTCTTTTTCTATCAGGGACAGCATTCTCTCTTCCGGCGTGCCGCTCTTCTGATACTCTCTTCCTAATTCGGTGAGCTCGAACCAGACCCGTCTATTCCTTTCCTTTTCCTCCAGGAGGCCTTTTGAGGCAAGCCAGCTGAAGGCCTGGTTACACTGTCCCAGGCTAAAGGAAAGTCTGCTTATGGTCTCCTCCGCGCTGATAAGCTCTTCTTCAGAAAAGTGAAGAAGTACTTTTATCTCCAGAGGATGAAGTTCCTCATATTTTGTTTCACTATTCATCGCTGCTTCGCTCCCGTCATTACGCTGGGCTTATTGATAATCTTATTGCAAGGCTTTGTAAAGAGGTGCTTGTTGATTATTAAAGAAAAAACCGCTCTTTGCGGCAGCCGAGATAATGGTCCGCCATAAATATGAGAGACTTTGCCGCCAGACTGAATTTCTCCGATAGATCCAACAGAATGCAATTTAACTCTTGAATTTGAGCGACATCATGCCTGGCGGCGGCTCTATAGAAGTATTTCCCGTTTTTTTCATATCCTTCCCTGTTTCTCTGCGATAGCGGTCGCTGATGCCCCTCTTCGGATCGCTGCTCTGTATCAACATAATCAGGGAACACGCCTGTTACAAAAAGACATATATCGGCTATTCTTCTATAAGTGGAGAAACGCTGAGTTTCTTCCAGGGACCGGCTGTAGCTTATCAGGCTGTCTATATCGAAATCGCTGAATCTGAGCTTTCTCCATATCCCCTTCCTCACGCGAATCGGAATGGTAAAGCTGTTTATCCTTACGAAAGAAACGAGCATATCGGCCAGATAGCTGCGTATTTCTCTCTGCGCAACAAAGCTTGCCAGGTCCCCGCTATCGAAAACGGCAACGGGATGTCCATGGTCGCTTTCAACAGTGTAAGACTGAAACTCGAGATCGTGTCCGACCCTACTCAACAGAACGGTAAAGAAGAGCCTTGGAGAAATCCTGATGGGAGACCCGGAATTTTGAATGAGATAGCGAAAGAGCTTGTCATCAACGAGCATGCCCTCGAGTATCTCTTCGTCTTCTTTAAGGGTCCGGAGCATTCTTTGTTTGTCCCCGCAGTCGGGCATGAGGATGCGTATGAGGAAAAGAAGGTCGCTGTCCCGGAGCATGAAGTAAGAACTGTCCATCATTTGTATCTGCCTGAATATATAATAACGGATTGAGTACGTTCGATCAACTTCGAATTCCCCATATCAGAGAGCGAAATTTCGTTGATTCCATCCAATCCGCTCATAAGATGGGGGTTATCTGGATACAATTTAATATTGCTTATAGCCATGGAGTCCTTTCCATCAGTTTGTACGAAACCATATATGCCGCCTTTAATGAAAATGGGAAATATTAACGTTTTATGTCGATATTTCCTTATTTAGTCAATGTGCCGCCCTCCCTTGAAATCTCCCGACACATAAAGCTTAAATAAATCTCCGCTAAAAAATCTTTCCGGGATTCAGAATGCCTTTTGGATCGAAGACCTGCTTGATTCCTTTCATCAGGTTAATCTGATCCGGACCGAGAAAATCGGCGAGAAAACTCTTCTTCACGAGACCTATTCCGTGCTCTCCCGAAACCACTCCCCCGTACTTCTTTCCCAGACGATGTATTCTCTCCCGAATCCGGGTATACTTATCGTTCCATCCTTCGATCTCTTCCCAGGAACCGTTCTTCCATCTCGCCTTCATAACAGAGGTATGGACGTTCCCATCGGCTGCATGACCGTAGCAGGGAAGCCATGTATCGAGTTCTTTCTCGATTTCATGAACCTCTGCCACAAAATTACCGATCTCTGCCCGCGGAACCGTTATATCCAGAAGCTCCAGCATTTGATTTCTCTGTGTCTCGTAGATCTCACTGCGTATGTGGAGGATGTCCTGCTGCTTCTGCCTGGTGTCTGCAATAAAAACATCCAGCGCGTTTTTCTCGAGGCAAATCTCTCCGATGGCCTCCGCCGTCTTGAGAGTTTCCTCTTCTGAAGACCCGTCTATAATAATCATGAGATTCGCTTCCCCCTCCTGACAGGGCCATTTCTTATCGAGAAAAGCCTCGGCCACCTCAATAAGCCCTCTTTCCACAAATTCCACCGCCATGGGAAGAATCTTGTTCCGGATCAACTCTGGAACCGTGTCAATGGCGTCATTCAGACGGGCATACGGAACGATTAATGTATTCATGACGATAGGAGGAGCAATAAGGTTGATATATGCCCTGGTTACAATGCCCAGAGTTCCTTCAGAGCCGATCATGAGATGCATGAGGCTGTAACCACTGCTGTTCTTGATTATCTTTCCGCCCAGCGTGAGAACATCGCCGTTCGCCAGTACGACTTCAAGCCCATGTATGAAATTTCGAACGACGCCGTATTTAACCGCTCTTGCTCCGCCCGCATTGGTGGCGATAATACCTCCTATAGTTGCGCCTTCATCTCCGGGATGGGGAGGGAAAAAGAGCCCGTTCTCTTCCACAGCCTTGTAGAAATCCGCTAAAGTCACCCCGGCATCCGCTCCGGCCATCAGGTTGCGCCCGTCTATCTCCGGTTTCCGGGCGAGCCGTTCGAATGTCATGACCACCCCGCCGTATGCCGGGACGCAGCCTCCGCACAGCCCCGTTCCACCTCCCCGGGGAGTTACGGCAATCCCGCATCGGCTGCAGAGACGCATTATCGCAGATATTTCATCAGTTCCGGCAGGCCTGATGACGGCTTCCGGAAGCTCTCTTATATCCTGCAGGGGAAATTCATCCCCCGCATAGTCGAGCATCGCCTCGCTTTCGGTAACGAGATGCTCTTTACCTACTATCGATTGCAGTTCCCTGACTGCTTCGGAACCTATTTTCCCGTACATCGTGTCCACCTCATCGAGTCTCTTATCTTAGCCGATAATTCGAATGATAAAAAGCAGTTCAGGTTGACAAATCAATAATATCGTATTACATAATAACTTAATTTCGTATTACCAGGAGGTTATCTATATGGCAATTGTCAAAACCACAGTAAAGGGACAAATCCTCATCCCTGCTTATATTAGAAGGAAATTCAAAATTGTCAAAGGAACACGTTTAAATGTCTATGAGCAGGGAAAGAAAATAATTGCAGAACCTCTTGAAAATGATCCTGTAGAAGAGGGAAGGGGTATGTTAAAGACAGGAGGACGTATCCTGAAAGCTTTAATTGCAGACAGAAAACGGGAAGCAAAAAAATGAAGAAATATGTCATGGATAGTTACGCTATGATTGCTTTTTTTGAGGATGAAGAAGGCGCAGATAAAGTGGGTAAAATTCTTAATGTATTAATGGAAAAAAAAGCCAGGGGATTCATGTCAGTGATAAATTGGGGGGAAATTTATTACAACGCTATGAGGGAGCAGGGTATTGAGGAAGCGGAGAATATAGTAACTCAGTTAAATAAATTTCCGATTCAGCTCATTGAGGCGGATAAAAGATTGACGTACGAAGCTGCAAAGTTAAAAGCCAGATATACGATAGCATATGCGGATTGTTTTGCTGCTGCGCTGTCGTCAATGCTGAAGGCTTCACTTGTTACAGGTGATCCTGAATTCCATAAACTTGAAAACGAAATTGATATCGAGTGGATTGCCGCCGAATAACATTTTCGAAACTCAAAGGCACAAAGCAATCATGGATGTCAAAACCATCTTGTCCGAAGGCGCCTGTTTTCAGTATACTGTGCCCGAATTATCAGGGAGGCGCCAATGAACAAAATCCTTTACAAAGAAAAGCTTGCCCCGGAAGTCTATACCATGCGTGTTGAAGCTCCCCTTATTGCAGAAGAGTGCCTTCCCGGTCAATTCATCATTCTACAGCTGGACGAGGATTACGGAGAACGCATACCTCTGACCATCGCCGATGCGGATCCTGAAGAAGGTTCCATTACCCTTGTCTTCCAGACTGTCGGTAAGACAACCCATAACCTGGCCGACCTGGAGGTCGGGGAGAGTATTCTGAACCTGGTCGGTCCTCTCGGGAAGCCGACTCATATCGAAAAGTTCGGCACTGTCGTATGTGTAGGCGGCGGCATCGGTATAGCTCCCCTTTATCCGATTACACGGGGTATGAAAGAAGGGGGCAACCGGATCATCGTGATATTGGGCGCCAGGACCGGTGAGCTGTTGATATTCGAAGAAAAGATGAAAGAGCTCGCCGATGAGCTGATCGTGTGTACCGACGACGGCTCCTACGGACGCAAGGCCCTGGTAACCGAGCCGCTGAAGGAGCTATGCGAAAGAGAGAAGCCTCCCGACCTGGTGGTAGCTATAGGGCCTCCCATAATGATGAAATTCTGTTCGGAGACTACGCGTCCTTTTAAAATTTCAACCGTGGTCTCGCTCAATACTATCATGGTGGACGGCACGGGAATGTGCGGTGGCTGCCGTGTGACTGTAGGCGGAGAGACGAAATTCGTCTGTGTCGACGGTCCGGAGTTCGATGGTCATCTCGTGGATTTTGACAATATGATGAACCGGCTCGGCGCCTATAAAGATTACGAAGATAAAGCCCACGAAAAATGCCATCTGGAGGCTGAAATCAAGAGGAAAGAAGGATGAATCAACTTACAGCGACAACGTTATTAGCCGAACTTGAAAGCCGTAAAGAGCATTTAAAACCCAGGGATCGTCTTGCCATCCCTCCCCAGGAAATGCCTCAGCAGGATCCCCATATCCGCGGAGGAAATATCGGTGAAGTAGCCCTCGGGTTTTCGGAAGAACAGGCCATCCTGGAGGCACACCGCTGCCTGCAGTGTAAAAACGCCCCCTGCATTAAAGGTTGCCCGGTGGCTATTGATATCCCTGAGTTTATTCGGAAGATAACAGAAAGGGATTTCCTCGGCGCAATTCGGGTGATAAAGCAGAATAGCCTGCTTCCGGCGGTATGCGGCAGGGTTTGCCCGCAGGAGGTTCAATGCCAGCTCGAGTGTACAGTGGGAAAATCTCTAAAAGATGTCGAGAAAGCTGTTTCCATAGGCAGGCTCGAACGCTTCGTGGCGGATTGGGAGAGGGAATCGGGAAACTTCCAGATTCCACCGGTTGCGCCTGAAACAGGCCGCCGGGTTGCCGTTGTGGGCAGCGGACCGGCAGGTCTCGTAGTGGCTGCAGATCTAAGAAGGGAGGGTCATGATGTCACAATCTTCGAGGCCTTCCACAAAACCGGTGGTGTGATGGTATACGGAATCCCCGAATTCCGTCTTCCTAAAAAGATAGTTCAGAAGGAAATCGACACTTTATCGTCAATGGGAGTGGAAATTAAAACCAACCATGTAATCGGCAAGACGAGGAAATTAAAGGATCTCCTGGATAAAGACGGTTACGATGCCGTCTTTATCGGATCGGGGGCAGGTCTTCCCCGTTTTCTCCACATTGAAGGAGAAAATCTCGTCGGCGTTTTCTCTGCAAACGAATACCTGACTCGCTCCAATCTCATGCGGGCTTACGATCGGGATAAGGTGGATACGCCTATCTATCGCTCCAGGCGGGTTGCCGTTCTCGGAGGAGGCAATGTGGCCATGGATTCAGCCAGGATGGCTCTCCGCCTTGGCGCTGATGAAGTCAATGTTATTTATCGCCGCACGGAAAAAGAGATGCCGGCCAGGGTCGAAGAGATCGGCCACGCCAAGGAGGAAGGCATCCGGATAAATATCCTGCAAAACGCCAAACGGATTCTCGGTGATGAAAGGGAGAGAGTTACGGCCATGGAGTGTTTACGGTACCGGCTGGGTGAACCGGATGATTCGGGCAGACGACGTCCGGTACCTATAGAGGGAAGTGAATTCACGATAGAGCTGGATACTGTTATCGTTGCCGTTGGGAATGATTCGAATCCATTAATACCTCAAACCACAGATGGTTTAAACGTGAATGCCTGGGGAAACATTGTTGTCGATGAGACAGGACAAACCTCTTTAAAAAAGGTTTATGCCGGAGGCGATATTGTACTGGGCTCGGCTACGGTAATACTGGCTATGGGTCAGGGGCGCCGTGCCGCCGGATCCATAAATTCCATCCTCAGGCCAATACATTGACCAGCGTACCAGGCTCAACACCATTGGCAGACAAGGCGGGATATAGAGGTTTAGAAAAACCGGTCATTTTCGATATGGAGTACGGCTGCCTCGTTTCAGTACTGCCTATTGTCGGATAATCCGGCTGAAAATCACTATCCACCCGTCTCAGACCGGTTAATCTGTCGATAAGCCGGTCTAAGTTACGAAGTTTTCCTATCGGAACATTGGACTGACCGGGACGGCTGGGAACACCGAGGACATGCTCGAAATTGGCATAAACGGAAAGGCTCGGACGCACGGGTACCTGTGTCTTACCGGTACGCTGCGCATGAAAAAGAGATGGGATGAGCATATACCTTGATGAAGATATGTTGGATACCACTTCAGGCCCCTCTTTATTAAATTATCGGAAATTATCGGGGCCTGTATAACTTCTAAATCAGCGGCGAGTTTACGAGCACATCATTGTCCACCACGGTAGGGTTACGGTCTTGATCCATAACTGACGGTTAGACATGCGAGTACTTCACATGGGGAGGACTTATACCGTCCAGCGAAAAGGTTAGATGATACTCCTCGTCTGTCCGATAATATTTTCGGCCTGCGTTTGGGACTGCTGTCTGCACCTC
>CBDUZM010000165.1:0-6898 GCA_965371685.1 uncultured Spirochaetaceae bacterium
AACGGATTGATTTCCGCCGGTTTTCTTCAGAGCTTCAGAAATAAAGAACGCTTCCACCTCGTGCAGCGTAGGGAAGCTGCCCGTATAGTTAATCGTTGAAGAAGAAACAACCTGTACAGGAAGCTCATGTGTCGATTGGCTTTGCTGGTCGTTCATATACCGTTTGAAAGGCACGAGCGAGAGAACACCTTTTTCGTGTCTGCTTACAGCATCGAAGATTAGTGATTGGAGCTCCCTGACATTACCTGGAAAGGTATAAGTTCCCAGAAGTGTGTACAACTCTCGCGGCACGGTGGGTTTTTTCCTTTTCATGGAAGCAGAAGCCTGTTCCAGGAAATGGTCCACCAGCAGCGGAAGATCTTGCATACGCTCCCTCAATGGAGGAATAGCGATGTGATGAGCTATAAGCCGGTAATAGAGATCTTTACGAAATATCCCGCGGGCCTGCTTTGTTTTCAGGTCGGAATTGGTGGCGGTGATGATCCGTGCATTGGTTTTTTGCACCTTATCAGAGCCCAGCGGATAGTACTCCTCCTCCTGGAGCAGACGCAGCAGCTTGATTTGGGAGCTTTGTTCCAGATCGCCGATTTCATCCAGAAAGAGGGTGCCTCCGGAAGCCCGGTCGACCAGGCCCCTGCGTTCACTTTCCGCACCCGTATAGGCGCCTTTACTGTGGCCGAACAGTGTGTCTGAGAACATGGTGTCATCGAGGCCTGACACATTCACCGACACAAAGGGATCCTCTTTCCGGCTCAGGTTGTATATAACCCGGGCGATGAGCTCCTTACCCGTACCGCTCTCACCGGTAATGAGCACCGGCTTTGGACTGCCGGCTACTGCTTCGATGTACTTGAAGATGGATTTCATAGAATCATGGGCTGTAATAATTTCTGAAAAAGCCTCCGGATTTTTGAGTTCCTGAGACAGTATCTGCCTGCTTAGTTGTTGTACTTCTCTCTGCAGGTTCCCCATCTCCAGGGCATGCCTGACCACAGCCCACAGGCGGTTTTTTTCCACCGGTTTGATCAGGTAGTCGAAGGCGCCCAGCTTAATGCACTCTACTGCTGTTTGCACCACATCTTCAGAGGTGATAACGATTACCGGGATATCCGGGTGGTTTGGTTTTATCTTCTCGAGAAGCTCCCGGCCGGTAATATAAGGCATGTTCAGGTCAAGTAGAATTAAAGAACTGCCTCTTTCTTCCAACCGGGAGAGAACCTCCCGGCTATCCTGACAGGAAACTAAATTTTTTACCCCATGGTACTCCAGCACTGTGCGGTAATAGGTGAGGGCAACCACATTATCATCTACCAAAAAAATCGGATATGTTTGTTCTGTCATAGCATTTACTAGAATAGACGATTCAACAGATTTCTGCTATAAATAATTCATAAATAAAAGCGACATCTTTAAAATCCGGAAGGGAGAAAAAGAGATGGCTCAGGTAATTCGTATAGCAACAATAGGGCCCAGGCCGCTGCAGGTTGCGTTGGATAGTTCGCCGCAGAGGATCGTGGAGCTCATGATCGACCACTGGCAGGGCAGGCTCGACCAGGTGCTCCCGGACAGGCCTGATCTTATCGTGGTTCCCGAGGCGTGCGACAGACCGGCTGACTTCCCGAAAGATCGCCTTTTCGACTATTACCGGGTACGGAAAGATAAGATGCTTCACTTCTTCTCCGCCGCAGCCCGGGAACACAACTGTTATGTACTGTATTCCGCAGCACGCGGGATGGAAGACGGGAGCCGCCGAAACTCCAGCTTCCTGATCGGCCGGAAGGGCGATGTGGCGGGAATCTACAACAAGAACCACGTTGTAATAGAAGAGACCACCGAATCCTCCATCCTGTGCGGCCGGGAAGCGCCTGTGTTCGAATGCGATCTCGGGCGCATCGCCTGTGCGATCTGTTTCGATCTTAATTTCGACGAGATCCGTCTCAAGTATGCGGCGGAAAAGCCCGACTTGATCCTCTTTTCCTCCATGTACCACGGCGGTCTCATGCAGACCTACTGGGCCTACTCGTGCCGCAGCTACTTCGTAGGCGCGATAGCCGGCCCTCCCAGCGAGATCCGCAATCCCTTCGGAGAAATCGTGGCCTCCACCACGAACTACCGCGACTTTGCCGTGGCTGACGTAAACCTGGACTACTGCCTCGCCCATCTCGACTACAACCGGGAAAAGCTGAGCGAGCTCAAAGCACGCTACGGTCCCGATGTATCGATACACGACCCGGGCTACGTCGGGAGTGTCCTCATAACGAGCTTGCACGAGGAGCTTTCCGCCGTGGATATGGCGAAGGAGTTCGAGATCGAGCTGTTGGATGATTATATTAAACGGGCCCTGGCCCACCGCCACGCACCGGGAAACATGGAAAACTGATTGGGGAGTATTTGATGATACGTAAAATCGACCCATGGGACACACGGTTTGGATTCTTCTGGTACAACGATCAGGAGATCTTCGAGTATGGGCAGGATGATTTCAACAGGAGAGCCGAGGCTCTTGCAGCGAGTGGTATCAACCACGTTATCACCTTCAGCTGCACCCACTTCCGATGGTCATTCAGGCGAAACTGGGATCAATTGACCGGGGTACTGGCGCAGATAGTGAGGGCATGCCACGAGCACGGTATAGCCGTGACCGAGCATCACTCATCGCACCTGACATTCAACCCCCTGGATGAAGAAGGCGAAAAGTTCATGGACCGTGTCCTTTCTGTCCGTAAATCTTCCCGGGATTCCTGGCCTTACATTCGGGAGGACTGTGAGGCGGAACCCCTGATAGGCGGTGTGCCCCTGTCGTCGTTTCGACAGATCGATGGACGTACCGGTGAGTGGGCGCGTTCAAGCTACCAGGGGTGGTGTATGTGCTTCAACAACCCGGATTACCGTCGTGCGTACTTCCGGTACCTCGAAACCCTTTACGATACAGGCATCGATGGGATCATGACCGACGACGTGCAGTACTTCGGCCTGGACCCGGAGACGAACCGGTGGCACGCATGCGCCTGCGGGCACTGCCGCCGTATTTTCAGGGAACGGAACGGTTATGAGCTCCCGCCTCCGGGCAAAGAGTGGAACGACTGGCATTCGGACTACGATGAGCCGGGCTATTTGGCCTGGCTGAAGTTCCGCCTCGACTCGACACGTGATTTTCACAGGGCCGTGAAGGAGCACTACGAAGGGCTGGGGCTTAGACCGCTGCGGCCAAATTACTGCTCGTCCGTGCTCAACCGCAATCCTTCGGCCTACACCCTGGAGACCCTCCCTGACCTGGACTGGGTCTTCCAGGAAAACTGCTTCTCCAGCATCATCCGCTACTCCTGGCCCGATTGGGCCGTGGAAGCGGCCCACCGTTTTGCCGTGGGTCGAAGGAGGAACATTCCGGCCATGTCGATGTTTTATCCGGACAGGCCCGATTCCATGAACTTCTCATGGGCCCTTGCCATGAGCTGGGGACACCTCTACCTGGCCACACCCGAAGGCGCCTCCCTCAATGAAGAAGAGAAAGCGCTTCGGGACTTCGAGAAGAAGCATGATCGCCTTCTACACCGTGCCCGGAAGACTGCTTCCATAGCCTTTTACGATTCACGCGCCAACAGGCAGCTCTACAGGCATGCAGAGTCCCGGAGCCTTCGAGGTCTCAGGGCATGGATGCAGGCGTGCTTCCGGGACACTATTTCTTTCGACCTTCTCCAGCCGGAAGAGCTGGAATCCGCCACAGGGTATGATGTGCTCGTTCTGAATGAGACGGCCATCATGTCTGATAAAGAGTTCGAGACGGTGCGTTCCTTTGCCGAGAACGGCGGTAAGGTGGTCTGGACAGGGAAGACAGGAATCCTCACGCCGGAGGGTACTAAGAGGCCTGCTGATTTTCTGCATACCCTGTGGGGCCGCAGGGATGTGATCGTGCCCGTTGACGGCGAAGATCCGCTTAAATGGGAAATTGGAGAAGGAGTACTGATCACTGTTGCCGGTGACTTCGGCCTCGGCCCGCTGGAGCCCGTGGTACGGGCGGATAGATGGCAGGCCTCCGAGGTGCGTGTTCCCTACCAGCCGTTAACCGGTGAGGAACGGGAGAACCGAGGTGCTATCACTGCGTTTCTCAAAGGTTTTGTCACCGCCGCCGGCCGCTCCGACAAGTCCGAACGGTCCTGGAGTACGCTGAAAGTTTCGGAAGCACCGGATGGCCTGGTAATAACACTTTTCGAGACAGGGGATGGATCAACCCTGGTGGTGCACCTCGTCAATACGTGCGGCGCCCTCGACACGGCGCCCGGGTCGTTGGTGGGCCACAGCGATCCGGCGCCCCTGCCGACGCTTGCCGGCTTCGCGCCATTTAACATTGAGATCACTTTTCCCGCACGTATGCGCACAAGTCAGGTACACTCTGCATACCTCCATGCCCCGACCCTTGAGAAATCTGCGGAGCTGACCTGGACTGAGGACAGAGGATCTCTAAGTGTCAAGGTGGATCCCGGTCTTATTGAATTCTACGGGCTGATAGAGATTCGGCTGAAGCCCGGTGCTTTTTAAAGGACCCCTTCCGAACGTTAATAGAGAGAGCCGAAGTTTGCGCACGCCCGGAAGTCGGCGCCTGTGCTCGCGATTTCGCCGAAAGAGCTCCAGACCTTTGGACGGAAGATACCTTCGTCGGGCACATTGTGCATGGCTACAGGAATTCGAAGCATCGAGGCAAGGGTTATAAGATCGCCGCCAATGTGGCCGTAACTGATCGCGCCGTGGTTGGCTCCCCAGGTATTCATGACGGAATAGACATCACGAAAAGCGCCTTTGCCGGTGAGCCTCGGGGTAAACCATGTTGTGGGCCACGTGGGATTGGTACGTTCCATGAGCATGCTGCCGATTTCATGCGGTATCTGTACAGTCCAGCCTTCTGCGATCTGGAGAAAGGGGCCGAGACCCCGGGTGATGTTCAGGCGGCTCATAGTGCACGGCATTCCTCCCTTTGACTCGAATTCCGTCGAGAACCCACCGCCGCGGAAATATCCCAGATCGGCGGGACAGAAATGTGTCGCATCGAGGCAGCGCTCCGCTTCCTCCGGTGTAATTTTCCAGAAAGGTTTCATAACGGGCTTGCCCGCCTTTGTCTGTCGGCCGGTGCCGTCGAGGGTGGTGGAGCCTGAATTAATGAGATGGATAATACCGTTTTCAGCCGGGCCGGTTAGAGCCTGTCCTGTTACCTGCTTGACGGCATCCGGGCTCCAGTATGTTCGGACATCGGAAAAGATCTGCGATGTGCCGGTTAAGAGGTGCCCGAAGAGCATGGATATACCATTAAGGTAATCATTTTCCGTCGCTACAATAAACGCTTCGCGGATGCCGTTCCAGTCGAAGGATGAATTCAGCATGGTTTCCATGAAATCGCCGTTGGGGAAATGATCGGTCCACTGGCGCTGCCCCTGGAAACCGGAGGCGATTGCGTTATGGCCGAGGGCTTCCTCTCCGAATCCCATTTCTTCGAGTCGGGAATTGCCGATCATTAAATCCCTCGCGATTATCGTCATCTTGACTATAATTTCCCACTCCTCGTCCCTGCGCGCCCTGGATGCTCTGTCCTTCTCATCATTCGGATCCGGTCCTTCTTTACAGTTTTCCTTTACCCATTTATATGCGCGTTCGAACTCATCCTTATCGAAAATTTCTTCCTCGAGTCTTCGTACAAACTCCGACATATCTATATACTCTGAACGCATGCCAAGGAAACGTTCGAGGAAATCGGGATCCACTATCGATCCTGCAATCCCCATGGAACATCCTCCCATGGCGAGGTATGATTTTCCCCGCATGGCAGCCGCGGCCCATCCTGCCCGCGCAAATTGAAAAATCTTTTCCTGAACATCCGGCGGGATGGAGGTATCCGTCGCTTCCTGAACGTCTCTTCCGTAAATACCGAATGCGGGGAGTCCTTTCTGTGCATGGGAGGCCAGAACAGCCGCGAGGTAGACAGCCCCGGGACGTTCGGTGCCGTTGAATCCCCAGACAGCCTTCTGCGAGAGGGGATTCATGTCCATCGTTTCAGCGCCGTAGCACCAGCAAGGGGTGACGGTGAGAGTAACGCAGGCGTTTTCACGGGTGAACTTGTCCTCTGCGCGGGCGGCTTCAGCCGCACCGCCGATGGTCGTGTCGGCAATTATACATTCGACGGGCAAACCGTTTGGATGGCGAAGCTCGTGAGTAAGAAGCTTCGCAACATTTTTTGCCATGTCCATTGTCTGGTTTTCAAGCGATTCCCGCACACCGCCCAGTCTGCCGTCGATGGTCGGCCGGATTCCTATCCTTGGAAGGCTTCCTTGAAGCCTGTTTACCGGATCGTTCATTTTCAAGGCGCCCATTGCAGTTCTTACCTCCATAAATGATAACCTTTTTGCAGTGTATGTATAGCGGCTGTGGAGGTCAACTCATCCCGGCAGCCTTGAAAAAAATCGGGAATATAATCACAATACAACTGCGTGCAGAAGGAAGGTACTGTGAAAAAAACGATACATTCAGCTTCAGCTGATCGGGTAAGGGAGAGAAGCATGGCATCAAGAAATTATTTAATGCCTGTTGTACTGCTCATCCTTTTTGTCCTCGCGGGTTGTGCCACCGGTAAAGTAATACTTGCGGCAGGCCCGGAATTTCTTGAAAGGGATGGGCTTACCGATACTGTCGCTCTCTGGGAGGACGGTCTTCGCACAGATCCGGACGGAAACTCCTTTGAGTGGTGGTACTTCGATGCTTCTTTCAGCGACGGATCGACGGCGGTTATCGTTTTTTTCACGAAAGGAATTATCAATCCTTCAGGACCGGTTAATCCAAGGGTAAGTATTACCATTACACGACCTGACGGGAAGATAATAACAGCTGAAGTCGTCAGTGATGAATTCCATGCGTC
>CBDUZM010000166.1:0-6884 GCA_965371685.1 uncultured Spirochaetaceae bacterium
ATATCCGAAAATCTTGTTAAAAAAACAAGATTTTCGGATATGATATTATATATTGTACATTTATTCATCAATTTTTCAATAAGATTCTCCCGCTCCTGCGGACTTCCGCCGAACTGTTTTTATTTTTTATAAAAAAAGGGAGCTCTATTTGCTTCTGAGAAAGAAAATTACTCGTGAGGGTCAGCCTTTATAACATTAACCCGCCTAATCTCTTAAGGTTGACAAATGGAATCTTTACCACAATACTTATTTATATAACGATGGCACGAGATCCTAGAGCGAAAGAAATTCACAGGGAAGCGGAAGCTCATATTGAACTCGGTATGCTGCTTCGCAAACATAGAAGCGAAGAAAATAAAAAAACTGTGGAAAAGCTGCTCCGAAGCAGCCTTCAGCTTGTAGAAATAATTCGTGAGATAAAAAAAATAGACTGTCAAAAAGACGAAGAGAAGAACGAAAAAATACCGCAGGAAAAGCCTCCCGGAAAAGAAATCAGGACAGAACAGCCCCTTCGACACAGCATGTCAGTGGTTCATACTGTGATTAAAATGCCATATCAGTCTTTGCCCTATCTGGTGTTCCTTTTTGGGGAGCTTAAGAAAATACGCCGTTTCGGAAAGCGGACGCATGTCTTTAATTCCGTTTTCTTTCCGCCAAATGTAAGGTTAAATGAGAATATAAAAAAAATATTCACAAAAGATCTCGTACGATACGCCGCAGAGCTGCATAAAATTGTGATACTCGCCCTCGAGCAGGGATGGTACTATCTCGAAAAGATGGACTACAATCTCCTTGTTATTCTAAGACGGCTGTGCAGCCGGATCATGTCTTTAAAATTCAATAGTCTTGACTTCAAGGACCGGTACCTTATCGATAAGCTGAGTTATATCGAATCCCTCTTCCTGGTGCTAAATTACCGTTCCAATTACTCAGATCTATTGATTTATTCTCTCCATAGAGTTCTGGACAAAGATCCGAGATATAAAGGGGAAAAAGAAGATATTACAAACCTGATAAGACGTATTCTCTACCCTGACGTCATGCTTCCATCACTCTGTAATTTTCTTATTGGTCTCAACATTCTGAAATACCGCCGGCACTTTTCCCTGGAAGCTCTTATCTGCCGCGATCCGGGAGAAATACTCAATACCCGGGACTTTGCCTGCGAACCTGGAATTTGGCAGAGGATCGAGGATTTCGTTCAGCAATCCAAAGAGAAGCTGGTCCAATTGATCGAACAACGAACAGAGACAGAGCACCTTATCCGGTATCTGCCGGTAAAAAAAAGCGGAGAGCTGGATTATGGACTTCTCAGGAAATTTTATGAAGGTTCCGGCGCAACCAATCCGAAATACGGCTTCCGGGAGGATAAAGAAAATCTGATGGCTTATGCCCCCCGGTTCTACAGAGCCTTCGACAGCATTTTATTTCCCCTTCTCTGCGGTAGAATCACCTTGCAGGACATCGGGAAAACATATCTTTTCGCAAAGAGCTTTTTTCCCGTAGAGTTTCCCAAGTTAAGACAGATTGTAACTAAATTGGAAAAGATGACTTTCAGCTACAGACATTTTCCCTTTAAGCGTTACTTCCAAATCAAGGAGCAGAGCACAGGCGGTATTCCGGTTGAATTTGAAATAATAAGTCTTATAGGGGAAGGTGTTGATCTAATCATTCAGATAGGGAGAAAGCTGGAAAAGGTGCTCGCTTCTCACCGCCAGCGGGAAGGCAAAGATGAGGAAACAATACCTCTCGATTCCGTGTACTTGCAGGGAAAGACATTCAGTGTTCCATACGAGAAGCGTGAAATACGGTCCGGGACTATCCTGAATAATAGAGGTGTTTTAGACGCTCTCGCTTTTGCCGTGTCAATCTGTTTTATGTCCAGCGCCTTCTTTCAGAATTTGGAAAAGCTGGATGTGACGAGAAATATAAAACAAATTGATCTAAAGATTAATTCTCAGCTGGATGTGGTGGAAAGAATTGCCGACGCTGTAACCTTTCAAGAATTAAAAAGCCTGTTTACCCGGAATATAGTTCAAGGTTGACTCGGGTATCCCTCTTAGCTTTGCCGAACATGAATAACCTCATCGATCAGATCCCCCAGTAGAGTTAAATTCAGAGGTTTTGTAAGAAGATGGGTATACTCAAACCGCATTTTACCGGCTTGCCTGTATTGAGCTTTAGTGCAAAGTATGATAATTCCGACTCCCGGTTTCCTTGCATGTATAGTTTCGGAAATCTTACTGCATTCGGACAACGGCGCCTTCTGATTCAAAATTACAATCCTCGAGCTGTAATGCTCGATATGACCGGCTTTATCGAGACTTCCGCTTAAGTGAATGAAGGAATATTTATCTCCAAGCGCTGAATGGGTCAGAAATCGCGTCACTTCGGGATGAGGATCCATAATGAGGATGCGTGGCCGATTTCGCATGATATGGGCGATGATCGGTTTTTCACGTTTCTTCTTTTCTCTTACTGCCGCGCTTTCCGCTTTTTGAGCCACTGTCTTTGTTTTATTGAATGAAGATCCAATATTCTTTGTCGATTGTTTCCTGTAGAGCTGTAAAATTGCCGCCAGCTTCTCGTCCAGACTTTCGAGCCCTTGAACAATTTCCAGGGCTTTCCCGATGTCTGCATTTGGTCCGAAATTTTGAAGAAGGTTTCCGAGAAGAAGGTATTTGTCGGCTTTTGACATCTCTTGAATGTTCATTGTTAATATAAGTTTAATTTCAGGATAGGTAAATTGTCAAATTCCGGTTCATTGAATCACTGGTTTTTATATTTAAGCACTTTGTCTCGTTTATATGAGAGCTCCACACCGGCGTCTTCGAACATTTTTTCCGATTCCTCGCCGGCATGATATTTCTGTTCACAGATAACTCGCGTGATACCGCAGTTTATGATCAACATGGCGCAAGTTCTGCACGGCGTCATTCGACAGTATAGTGCAGCCCCTTTAATAGGAACTCCCAATTTGGCGGCCTGACATATGGCATTCTGCTCTGCATGTACTGTCCGTACGCAGTGCTGGGTTACCCGGCCGTCCTCATGTACAACCTTTTTCAGAAGATGCCCTACGTCGTCACAGTGAGGGAGTCCCGCAGGAGAACCGACGTAACCCGTTACCAGGAGCTGTCGATCCCGGGCAATCACGCATCCACTCCTTCCTCTGTCGCAGGTAGCTCTTTTTGCGATAGCCTGAGCCACTTCCATGAAGTAATCATCCCAGCTTGGGCGATTATATTCTGGCTGGCAGACATTACCCCGTGTTTCATTTTTAACACTCATTCTCAACTCTCCCTTCTCCTAAAGACAATTATATAGATATTGTGGTTTTATAATCAATCAAGATGGTGACCCCTGGAAGGAGAACCAGATGATGAAAGCTGCAACGAGAAATCGGAACCTTTCCAGTTTAACAACTGAGAAGCTCCTAAGCGCATCCATAAGATAACCGGCATTACTGGATCCTTCTACGGTGACCGAAAACTGATTTAAAAGCCCCAGGGCCTGCTTTCCGAAATCCGGCTTATTTAAACCCTGGAGCAGCTTATAAAGCTGTTGGCAGCCTGTTTTGCATGGTAAGCCTTTTTGCTCCCTTTCTGAAATAATGTCCTTCAGGGCCAATACACCGGCCCGATTCCTGGCTAGAAATTCGTTATAAGGGGGGTAGAAAAAATCGCCCATACCAAGGATTTCAGAAATTGAAAGGATTATCTCATCCCGCACGTAAGGAAAAGCTTTCTGCTTCAATTTTAAAATGAGCAGAGGTATGGATGAGGAGCTTCGGAACATTTCCAGCGACCTGGCGCCGTGGATGATGATTCTGGGATTTTGACTGATCCTGATTAAAGTTTCAATATTCGGAAGGCTTTCTCCGTCTCCGAGGCTGGCCAGGGCCACCATGGCTTTCCCGCATAAAAAGAAGTCCTGCGAGCTCAGTGCATTTCTAAGCGCTTGAATCCCTTTCCTGATTCCCCGCTCACCCAGGATTTCTGCCGCCATATAGGCTGTAGTGAATTGGTGGTTTTTTACCTCCGATATCAGGGCGTTTTCTACAGCCCTGTCCAGAGGTGTGTAATTCAACGCGCGGAGCGCTTCGGCTCTGACTTTAAATCGGGGAGAAGCCAGTTTCTGAATCAGTTCTTTCGAGGAGAGAGAAGACTGAGATTCGCCCAGGGCTTTAATAACCTTCTGTTCCTGGAATTCAGTTTTCGATTTTCCCAATTTTTTCAGGAGGGTGATTGCTTTCAAATCTCTGGGTGAGAAGATGAAGGAGAGTGAGCTTCGGACAGAGTAGGCGCCCATTCTCTCAAGCCGGCTGATAAGGAAAAGCAAAATCAGAAAGAGTACGAAAGGGACGGCGAAGTAGAACCGGAAAGGCTCAAATGCGTTATACGGTGACGTGCTTTGCAGTTTTTCCAGCAGCGCGCCGCCTACCACCGAACCAAGGGCGGCGGACAATCCCGAGCTCATCTGAGAAAGGATACCCAGGTTTAGCCTTTCTTCGGGCGCTATGCTGGAGAAGAAATACACCTGGCCTGAGATCATCAAACCTGATACCCCCAGGTTGAAGATGAAAAAAATCGCTCCTGCGAAAAACCAGACTGCCAGAGGATTTTGCAATGGGGGGGCGATAATCGCCGGTATGATAACAAGAAGGATTATAGAAGCAAAAAGGAAGTAGAGCGGTTTCGCTCCAAGGCGGTCGACCAGGGTTCCGCTAACAAGCGAGACCAGTATCGCTCCCCCGAGCCCTATGACGGTAAAATAGATTACGAATCTGTCCGGCTGCAGGTAGGCCTGCTTCATAAAAAGGATGAGGAACGGTCCGATCATGGCGATGATAAACGAAGCGAAAAGCTGCGCTACCATGAACCGTCGGAAGGGCTTTCTTTTTACAGCACGCACCACATTAGCGAGAAGGGCATTGGCTTTTGCCATACTCCCGGGCATCATCTCCGGCAGTTTGAATAACAAGAAGGAGGAAATCAGTCCTAAAACGATGCCGGCCGACATAAAGACTGTATACATACCCAGTGGTGCGTTCTGTCCAAGCAGAAGACCCATGCTTACTCCGACGGTGATACAGCCAAGATAACTGATAAGAAAGTGACGGGAGATAAAACTTCCACGATCTTCTCCGCCCGTCAGCCCGCCTATCAGGGGATTGAATCCTGTTATACCTATGCCTCTGGCGATCTGGAAGCACAGTACTGTTATAACACAAAGGGTAAGAGCCGCTGAAGCGTCCTCTCTGCGTATTAGAAGAGGAGCGAAGAGGATGGGAATCATGACAAGATAACGTATGACCCAGAACGTCGCCATCAGGCGGGTCGTCCCCATGCGGGAAACCAGGGTTCTGCCGAGAAGAGGCATTATCTGGACCAGTGGTATAAACGACGCGAGAAGTCCGATTAAGAAAGTTCCCGCACCCAGTCTGAGGGCATAGAGGGTGATGATGTTCCCCCCCAGCAGGTTAAATGAAAGAGCGTTAAACAAGGCCCAGAGATAGAAAATTTTTCTCGCCCGGTTGAGTTCTCCCGGGGACAGCTCATTACGGCTCACTGAAGAAATGGTGTGTCCTCCTTTAGACCTCTGCTGGCACCAGGAAGTTGATTCCTCTGTGATTCACCTCAATGCTGACTTCCAAAATCCCCGGCTGCTCACCGTCCATTTCAATAGGAACTTCTTCAAGGGATGTAATACGGATAGAGCTTGCCCGGACAGTGCTTACCTGGGGAAGATCGAGGTGTTCTCCCGTATAAATTTTTCTGATATGATGGATCACATCCCGGCGTGTGAAATGTTTAATCAGTATGACATCCAGTTTACCATCGTCGAGAACCGCCTGTGGGGCGATTTTCATGTTGCCTCCAAAGTACTTGCCATTGCAGACAGCTGTTATAAATGTCGGGCCGGTGTACCATGGTTTGCCGTCGACGCTGACCTCCATGACACGGTTTTTGAGCCTGGAAAGGCATCGAAAAACTCCCAGAAAAAATGATGCTTTTCCTCCCAGTCTCTTGGTGGAACGATTAAGAAATTGGGCGATGTTGGCCGAGAAGCCTGCGCTTAGCTCGTTGATAAAGTGTCTCGTTGTTTTAACTCCCCCTGAATCCCGAAAATGGGCCGTAGCGAAGTCAAGGAGAAGGGATTTACCTGTCAGCATCTTCAATAAGAGCTCTTTCTTGGGATAGTGTCTAATCCCGAGACTTCTCGCTGTATCGCCGCCTGTGCTGCTGGGTATAAAACCTATCTCGGCATTTTCCCGAACAGGTTTACCCCGGCTGAAGAAACCGTTTAAGGCTTCGTTGAGTGTGCCGTCTCCACCGACCGCTACGATGGTTGTGTATCCGGATTTTAAAGCTTTGTTGGCCAAGTCGGCGGCATTCATCGTAAACTCGGTGAAGGCATAGTCTATTTCCCCGAGAGTTGCCTCCAGCTCTTTAAGGATTCTCTGCCAGATTACTTTTGTTTTTCCGTTAGAAGAGTTAGGATTTACAATATAAAAAATTTTTCGTTCCATCTATGAACTCCCGCAAACAGGAATGTTTGCCTCCAATAACGCTCAAGCAAGAATAAAGTCTCTAAATTCCGCCACTGTTTTAAAGTAAGCCTGGCAATTTTTCCGCATATAACTTTCTATTTCCGGGATAGAATGAGCCCAGCCGGCTGCGGCAATATGGACACCTGCCTCTCCTGCCATTAATACACCGGGCTTAAGATCATCCACCACGAGAATCCGTGATGCCTCTATGCCTGTTCTTTTCATAGTCTCCAGAACCGGCCACGGATGAGGTTTCCTTTTATTTTCATCGTAGTTCCAGCCGAAAATGACATCCGGCATAAAATTGTTGGCTCTATAATCCCTTTCAATG
>CBDUZM010000167.1:0-6856 GCA_965371685.1 uncultured Spirochaetaceae bacterium
GGATATTTCAGGCTGGCGGTTTGCTAGGACCTCTGATGCTAATATCAGCTGACCAGAGGGTTAGAAATCCAGGCTGAATGTCCTCGCGCTTCTTTCCGCCTGCAGCTTCATAATGTACCTCACCCTGACAATCATCCCGGCTAAATCCTTTCTCTCCCGGTCAAAACGCCTGAAGAAACCGGCCGTGGAAAGTCCCGGTTGTATCTGGCCACTCCCATAACCTTCGTTAAAGTAGTCGTTGAGCTCAAGCAGCCTGAAATAGATCCTCTCAAATATGAATAGAATTTTACGCAGCTCGAACAGATGTTTGTTTATCTCTTTTAGGTCCTTCATGATCTGAATTCTGCTTCCGATCTTGCCATCCCTGTCCTCCTGGTACCACCTGTTCAGGATAATCGATTTGGCTATCAAGGCTTTATACTCTTTCACAAATGCGTCATAGTTCGCGTTGTACCGTTTGGAATAATAGATAATTGCTTTCAGGGCGTTGGCTTTAAAGGCGGAAATCCTTTCCGCGATCCACTGCTTCTTGAAAGACTCCAGGTTACTGACCGCTACCGGTATCCGGCGAAAGAGCTCTTGAGCTTTCTTCTCTACGACCTGACCCGGCTCAGCCATAAATTCCCGGTCCTCATCTTCATCGTAGCAGGCGACACTCCCGCTATCACAGCTTATCAGTACATCTCCTGCAGGAGAGGACTGAACCGAAAATTCCGTTCCCCGGACTCCCAAGGCGACAGTTTCGCTTCTAACCTCAAGCTCCTGATCACCTGACAGTTTCTTTATATTCAACCCTATTGAGCCGGTAATAAGTCCGAAGATGGTTCTCTTCTTGTGTTCTATGCTCTCAAGCATAATACTGAAGGTAGTATTGGAGGCTATGCGGATTTCGCTCTGCGGGCTCTTAGGCGTATCGATGTTAATAATAACTTCACCGTCGCCCCCCGTTCTTACCCGATCAAAATTCTCAATCTCAAAACCTATATCCAGATCGTATTCATCCAGAATCTCACCGTTCCGGCTAATCTCCACTGGACCATTGATATAGGATATCTTCCCAATTCCGGCGTACAGGCCCGGAGACAGGAAAAGGACCAAAAGAAGAAGCATCCATCTTATTTTCATAAAGCTTACCTCCCTGCTGATGGTATTCAGTATAGCACTGATAGGCTTTTTTTCAAAATAAACTT
This sequence comes from uncultured Spirochaetaceae bacterium, assembly GCA_965371685.1. GTDB lineage: Bacteria > Spirochaetota > Spirochaetia > SZUA-6 > CAZLRN01 > CBDUZM01. Next base: position 1,191 of record CBDUZM010000167.1, read on the forward strand.
TGGAATTTCACCAGAGCTGAAGCCGCCTGCTTTGCAGGCGGGAATAGAGCCATTGACCGCTATTAATGACCGTGATACACTCTCGGCGATAAAAGGGATGGGTGTCAACCCCGGATCAAACAGAGCAACAGCGATACCAGGTACGAGGTTTCATGCCCGGGAGTATGGGTGGTCGGCGCCCGAGGAAGAAAATATGAAAGAAAAAAAGCCTGAGCTTATAGTGGCCATCGCAGGCTGCGGAACAGTTGGGTCGGCCGTTGCCGTCATGCTTACACAGCAGCAGGAAATCCTGCAGTCCCGAACCGATGCCTCTCTTGTACTGCGATATATCGTAGACGTTGATTTTTCCAGGGCAAGGGAATGCGGCCTTGATCCGGCGCTTTACTGCGAGGATTACGACAAGGTCCTCAAGGACGACGAGGTGGGAGTAATAATCGAGCTCATTGGCGGTATCGGTACAGCCAGGGATTTCATCGAGAGGGCTCTCAAAGCCGGCAAACACGTCGTGACAGCCAATAAAGCACTGCTCGCTCATGACGGCGCCGATTTAATGGCTCTTGCCCGCAGGAATGGGTTATGTATCAAATACGAAGCGAGTTGTGCCGGCGGAATACCTATTATCCGGTCAATTACCGACGGTTTGATCGCCAACCGGATCTTCGCTTTATACGGCATCCTCAACGGCACCTGCAACTACATTTTAACCTCCATGACACGGCAGGGAAAAAGTTATCAAGAAGCCCTGAATGAAGCTAAAGACGCCGGGTTTGCCGAAGCCGATCCCGGCCTGGATGTCTCAGGAATCGATACGGCTCACAAACTGGCTATTCTTGCTTCTCTGGCTTTTGGAGAGAGAGTACGTCTGGATAATATCCCGGTTGCGGGTATCGATCAATTGGAAGCGCTCGATGTGGCGTACGGTCTGGAACTCGGTTACATTATGAAGCTCCTCGCTATTGCCAAACGATACGACAGTGGGTTAAGCCTCTGCGTAAGGCCCGCGTTTATTTCCAAAGATCATCCCCTCGCCTGGGTATCCGGACCTTTCAACGCGGTAAGCGTGTATGGACACGCTACAGGTCATACTCTGTACTATGGACGGGGCGCCGGAGGCGCCCCCACCGCCTCGGCAGTAGTATCTGATCTCAACTCAATAGCTGCAGGGACGGCCCAGAAAGCTTTTACATATTTTCAGAGCCCGGACAAGGCTATTGAAGCAAAGCAGCTGGCACTCGAAGAGATACACAGCCGCTATTATCTGCGAATCGTCTGTGAAGACTCTCCGGGAGTTCTCTCCCAGATAGCTTCCAGACTGGGCGGAAACAGTATAAGTATTAGCTCTGTTCTCCAGAAGGAACCACCCGTTGGCAGCGATGCTTCTCACGGTGTTCCTGTTGTTATTACCACCCACAACGCCGTTGAAGGCGATATGCGGGCTGCTATAGAGGAGATAAACACACTTTCCGTTGTTAAAAAAAGCTGTGTTTGCATTGATATAGTAGATGAAGCGCCTGAATCCTTAACTATTGACCCTAAAAAGTCGAATATGATAGTATGAACGCCTTAAAGGGAACAATCATGGCAGACTCTTCAGGCACAGAAGACACAATGGACCTCTTCATCGATAAAATATACTGCGCTAACTGCATCCACTGTAAGCTTGTTCGATTTCCTGTAGCAGATAACAGGCAATATCAACTTCGCGTCAGGTGTGATGCAGGAAAATGGAAGAAGAAACTTGGTGAAGAGAAATATTACAAGTACTTTACCGTAGCGAGACGCAGTATAGAGGACTGCGACGCTTACGAGCCCATGGGGGATGTGAAAGATTTCCTCAAAGATTTAAAAAAAACCTTACCCATTAAGGATGAGACATACCCTTATTAAGAGGCGCCCCTGAAATGCAATTTATATTACGTAAATCCAATAGAATTTATGTTTGTGCTTTACTATTGGTAATCTTTCTATTGTTCTCCTGTAAGAGCACTGCCGATCCATATAAGGAGGACCTGACCTCCAAGGAATACTTTCAAAGAGCGGTTGAAGCCTCCGATGTAAGAAACTACAAGCTCGCGCTCAAATACTACGAAGCGTTTCAAGCAAAATTTCCCGACGACCGTGACGGTAACCTATGGGCACTCTATGAAATCGGTCTGATTCATTACAAAACGGGTAATAAAGAAAAGGCTTTGGAGCTCTTCGATTCTCTCTTAGGCTTTTATATAAAGGCCCGGGAATCCGAAGGTGAGCTTGAAAATCCCCTGCCTGAAGCGCCCCGCATACTGGCGGAAAAGATCAAAGAAAAAATTGCCGGCGAGGAAGCTGCTACTGAGGCAGAATGATTGTGTGTAGAATTACTCCCAGCTCTTTAGCCCTGTCGTAAACTATTTTTTCAGTAACACTGCCTCTGGGCTTGGGGTGTGGAGGAGCATCTCCCACAAGAACAATTATTTTAGATTCAGCCTGCCAGGCATAGGATTCCAATCCGGCATAGAGGGCTTCGTAAACCGCTTCGGGAAGCTCTTTACCGCCGTGTACCCTCGCCCTGTTAATATTCTCCTGAATGGTATCCAGGTTATCTGAAAAGGGATAAATTTTTACAAGATACTGCTCAAAATAGTCTCTATAAAAGAGAATTCCCACCCTTATGGAATCGTACCGTACCGTAAACTCCCTGACAAGGGGCACCAATTTTTCTTTTAGGTAAGGCATTTCATCTTTCATGCTGAGTGTCGTATCCAAAGCTATAACCAGATCGAGGCTGTTTCCCGCTGTTTCTTCGAGAATACCGCGGATCTTAGGCACAAGGTCTTCCTTTCCCGGGGAGATGAAGGCTTGCCCTCCGCCGTCCCTTGCAATATGGGTAAATTCCTCCACCGCGGCAGGATTGAACTCACCTTCGGGGAATACCCTCTGCTCTTTTTGTGGGGCTAATCGAAGCACAAACGGATTATCCCTCGTCTCGCCGGTCCAATCGGCGTAAGGCTTTGAAAAAGTCTTCACATTCAAAAAGGCGCCTGCCGTTATCTGAATCTCACCGCTGCGGCTCCAGGGATAACCGTAAACGACCACATATGGAATGAACAGGTGAAAGGCAAGGCCGAGGATTTCGTGTTCTTCGGGAGTGGAATCGACAATTCCCCTGTAAGCTTCAAGAAATTTCCCATTCAAGAGGCGCTTCTCATCGCCGTTAACCGGATTGTACTCCGGATCCCTGAGAGCAAATATATCCAATCGTTTATCGGGATCCATGCTGGATTCCGTAAGCAGCACGGATCCTAATGCCGGTTTTTTCCTGACCCAAAGATGATACCCGCCATCTGTACCCTCATCCAGAACCATATCCTCCGAGGACAGAAACAGGCCGGGATTCGATCCGTTTTCAGGGAACAGCTGCCGTAAGGACAGGAGGAAAAATAGAAACAGGAGGAGACCTCTTTTCATTTTTTATACATATTTTCAATTATTCCGTTGAGCTTCTCTCTGTCAGCCGGCAGAATTCGATTTTTATCTATTTTCAGCATTGCTTTCTTTGAAAAATCCTCAACATAACCCCTGATTTCTTCCATCGGCAGCTGCAGCCTCAACGATATTTCTTCGACAGTTCCTTCGTATGGGAGGCAATTCTCATCCTGTTCGACTCTATTGAAGGCATACAGCAAGTTCAGCGCAACGAGCCCTCTGGCGTCCCGCCTGGCGAAATGCTGGATTTGCAGGTGCAAGTCCTGCAGCCTTCGGCAGAGCTTGTCTATGATATTTAAGGCGATCATAGGATTCTTGTTAATCATGCTGAGGAAACCTTCGCGGGTAAAACAGAGAAGCTCCGTTTTATCTATTGCTGTAATGCTGGCCGTTCGTTTGACGTTGTTAACAATAGCCATTTCACCGAAGAATTCCCCCTTGCCCAGTTCGGCCAGAATATGCTGTCTTCCTCCAATTCCCTTGCTTACCCTTACCCGGCCGTCCTGAATGATGTACATGGTGTCACCTTGATCTCCTTCCCGGAATACGGTCTCTCCCGTTTCTACTGTCTTGCCGAACCTCTTGAATAATGCCGAATCCTCTGCCATAAAATACTCCCGATTAGATGCGCATTACCTGCTGCCCTTTTTTACCGGATTATTGTAGTTCCAAAAAGTATTGATAGTAAAGGGGCAAGGGCCATTTGCCGCACAATTTAAAAGCAACAGAGACAAGCGGGCGTTACAGTAAGTATGGGTATAATAATTTTGCTGTTTACCATGATAAATTTATTTGCCTGCGGTCCTCTTGACGATCTAAGAGAAACAGGAGGTTATGACCTGTCGCCCCCCATGCTTATAAGTATTGTCTCCCTCGAATCCGGGAAAGTCGCTATTACCTTCGATGAGGAATCGCAAATTGACAGGGATAATGTAGACATCTCGCCTCCTGTTTCAGTAATGTCTGTTGAATCGGAAGGAAATACGATCGTGCTCACACTTTCCGAACAGGCGCCGGGACAGCAGTATAAATTGAGTGCGGTGGTGCAGGACCGAAAGGGCAACAGCACAAATTTTCTCGCAAGCTTCTATGGATACAATCCAAATGTGCCGGATTTGAAGATCAATGAATTTACATGCCGCGGCAGCGCCGCACATCCGGATAAAGTGGAGCTTAAAGTATTCTCGGACGGTTTTATGGGCGGTATTGTCCTCTATCAGGGCACTCCGTCCAATTGGAAAGACAGGCTGATCTTTCCCAATTTCGCCGTATATAACAACGATTTCATCGTCGTACACTTCAAACCGGAAGGTATACCGGAAGAAATCGATGAAACTGAAGTGAAAAACACTTCCGGAGGGCTCGACGCATCTGACACAGCCTTTGATTTCTGGATTCCGGGAGGTACGGGTATAAACGGCAACAACGGTGTGCTGGCTCTATACAATCGACCGGGCGGTTCTGTTGTTGATGCCGTACTGTACAGTAACCGCACATCGTTGTCCGACGAAATTTACCTGGGGTTCGGAACGAGGGATACGATGGAACGTGCCCTCGAACTGGCCGAAGACGATGGTTGGATCACGGAACAGGAAAGAGTAAGGCCGGAAGACGGCATCAATCCCGAGGGTTCTACGGCCACACGCTCTATCTGCAGGCAGAGCGGCGCAGATACGGATACCCGGCATGACTGGTATATAGTACCTACACGTAAGGCAAGCTTCGGCGCCGAGAATTCCGATGAAATTTACACGCCTTAGCATATTACTTTTTCGTTATACTATATTGTTCACCCATTTGATGTTTACTGTTTAGAAAATATTGTTTAAAATCTAAATGTCCTTTTCCTTGTGGAGTGGCGTGTGTATAAATATTACGATTTCTTTTCTGGCGCAGGGATGGTCCGTATTGGCCTAGGCCCAGAATGGCAATGCATATTTGCCAATGACATAGATCCAAAAAAAGCCTCAATATATCGACTAAATTTCAACCCGGGTAATGAATACATAGAAGGGAATCTTGGTGATATTGCTCACGAAAAGGTCCCGGATGGTGGTGATCTAGCCTGGTCTTCATTTCCTTGTCAAGACTTATCATTAGCTGGGAAAGGAAAAGGACTAAACGGAAACAGGAGCAGCGCTTATTGGTATTTCTGGAACATTATTAAGGATAAAGCGAATAAGGGTTTGCCTACTCCGATTATT
>CBDUZM010000168.1:0-6840 GCA_965371685.1 uncultured Spirochaetaceae bacterium
TGGCACTGGCATTCCTGCCTGGATCATTGTAGTTGATAACGAGAATGCCGATAAGAAGACCCACAGCCCTCGAACCGGCATCGCCCATAAGAAGACTGCTCGGATAGGCATTGTGCCAGAGATAACCGGCCAGGCTCCCTATCATGGAGAAAGCCATTATTCCCCATCGGGCGCCGTCGGGATAATGGGGAAGCAGGAGATATTCGGCAATAAGAGCATGGCCCACTATAAAATATAGAATTGCCCCGATACTGAGAAGTGCGATAATGGAAAGGGCCCCGGATAATCCGTCTATGCCATCGGTGCAGTTGATTGTATTGATGATTATCCATATTAGGATAGTCGAGGAAACTATAAAGGTCACCGGTCCCAGGATGAAGGTCTCTGTAGTGAAAGGCAGCCATATAGGTGTTTCTCTGAATTTAAAGAGCCAGAGGATAGCCGACGAAGCTGCAGAAATTAAAAGATCGCATAACCCTTTCGTGTATTCCGACCAGGGTTTCTGGCTTCGATCATCCAGGTACCCGAAGATCATGGCGAAGAATATGCATGCAATTACGAGCAGGTACTTCAAATCGAAGGGAACGATGAGGATCTGAACGATAAGGTACATGGATATAAACAGCATTCCCGCGCCGGTGGGTTTTCCCAGGGCGATTTCACTCTGTACGGCGAATTCCTTCCCTCTATCGCTGGGAAGCAGTCTTGCGAAACGGGGGAGGAGCCACCATGAAAGAATGCCGCATACGAGTAAGCCGAATCCGGCTAAGAATAGATGAGATGTGAGAAGCCTGAAAGGGCCGTAGTACTTTTGAAGGATTTCCCCAAGGAGGTAAAGCATTGTTTAACAAACATGAGTTAAACAGTAATATGAGTCTTTGTCAAGAAAAAGATGCAAATTGATCCAATAGGATCATCGAACGGATATTTTCCCTTTAAGCAGGTCTTTCAACATCCGGGCGTTGGTTACCGCCTGCCCCCGGTAGTGATTGTTAAAAGCAATGAGAAGGAGCTTTGTCTTTTTCACAAGGAGCATTACCCGGTCTATCCATCCGGAAAGCTCCTCTTTTGAATAGAGATAGTCGTATCGACTCGTTCTATCCCCTTTCCACCACTGTTTACGGTTTCTGCCGTGAAAACGGATGTAAGCCATGTCTGACGTTGCCTCCGCTGTGGGTTTCGGGAGTTTAGGAAGTTCCGGAGTATCCACATTGACAAGGGCAATGCTTCTTTCTTTAAAGGCTTCATAGACCGATTCCTTGAACCACTCGTCATTTCTGAATTCCACGGCCAGGGGCAATCCCTCCAGCGAACGGCAGGTATGGTCCAGGTATCTCCGCGATTCCGGGGTGTAGTGAAATCGGTAGGGAAACTGTAAAAGCACCGCGGCAAGACGGGAAGACTCCACCAGCGGTTGTATACCTTGCATGAAGCGTGCTGCCTCGGACCTGTTGTTCTCATTTATCTCGTGAGTAAGGCTCTTGTGCCCCTTTATACTGAAGAGAAAATTATCGGGGGTGTTCTCTATCATCCGTTCGAGTATGGAAGCCCGGGGTTGTGTATAATAGCTGAAATTCAGCTCCACCAGACTGAATTCGGAAGCGTAGATAGAGATGAAGTCTTTCTTTTGCGTCCCCGCAGGATAGACCGGACCGACCCAGTCGTCGTACGAGTATCCGCTTGTGCCGATCAGCACCTGTTCCATCTGCCGTTATTGTACGCCAAGTATTTTTCGATGACAAGGAAAAAGAATAGGGAATGAGGGGTAAAATATTGGTCGCTCCATGGCAGGCAAAGTGTTGTAAGGCGAACCAATATAGGATAATCTGATTGTATGGATAGTCGACAAAGGGATAGTCAACAAAGGGGAAAACCTTCACCGAAGGACCTGCGTAAGAAAACCGGGCATAAGAAAACCGGGCATACGGAAAACGAGCGTACAGAGACACAGTACGCGGAGAGCCAGAAACTTAAAAGTCAGGTCGAGCTCATAAGGCAGGCTTTCGGATATGTGGACCAGTTTAAGGGAAAGACCTTTGTAATCAAGATCGCGTCACAAATTATACAGAGCTCTCTCTTTCCCATACTGGTAAAAGACCTGGTGCACCTTCATAAAATGGGTATAAAGATTGTCCTGGTGCCGGGGTCCAGGGAACGCATAGATTCGATTCTCGACCAGTACGGTATTCAGTGGAGGAAAGTAGACGGTATACGTGTCTCCCCGCCGTCTTCTATGCCGTTTATCAAAATGGCGGCCTTTGATGTTTCCAACCAGCTCATGACGGCGCTTTCGGAGAACGATACGGATGCTGTAATAGGCAACTGGGTCAGGGCGCGGGGTATAGGAATCCGAAAAGGTATAGATTTTCAGAGTACCGGCATGGTTGATAAACTGAAGATAAATATCATTCAAAATGTTCTGCAGCAGGACCTTATTCCTATTTTTCCCAATATAGGTTGGAATGCCGGGGGAATGCCTTACAACATCTCATCCAATGAGCTGGCAACGAGACTGAGCTGGGAGCTTTCCGCGGAAAAGCTTTTCTTTGTAACCGATAAAGGCTGTATCAAGTCCGGGGACTATACCATACCTGACGGCGTCGAGACCCAGGGGAATGGTGTGGTATCCCGATTCACTGTCGATGAAGCCGGGGAATTACTCTCGCTCAATAAGAAGAGAGAGGATATGACCCTTTCAGTATTAGTGAATATGGCTATCGACGCCTGTGAACGAGGGGTGAGACGGGTGCACATTGTGGACGGTCAGGTAGAAGGAGTGATCCTGAAAGAGATCTTCTCAAACAGGGGTTTCGGCACGATGATCTATGCGGATGAATACGCAAATATCCGGCCAATGGTGCACGAGGATATTCCCGAAGTTCTGGGGATAATGCAGCCCCTTGTGGAGAAAGATGTTCTGATACACCGTAATGCCCGGATGCTTGAAGATACGATAGAAGATTTTATAGTATATGAGGTGGATGGTACGGTCCATGCCTGCGGCGCCCTTCGTGTGCTTGACAGGAAGAAGGCTGAAATTGCAGGAATAGCCGTGGACGAGACCTACTCGAATATCGGAATAGGCAAGAAGGTAGTCACCTACCTGTTGGAAAGGGCAAGGCAGTTGGGACTGGAGCAGGTATTTGTCCTGACCACGCAGTCATTCGATTGGTTCTTTCAATTAGGATTTGTCCAGGGTGAAAGGGAACAGCTCCCTAAAGATAGAAGGTCCGGATACGATACACAGAGAAACTCCGCTGTTCTGTTCTATAATCTCGGTACGCCGGGCGATAAGTAGAAGTATTTAGAGGTGGTTCCCGTCACTCTTCTTCCTTGTAGAAGGTAACCGGAATAGGCTTCCTGATGGGGAGCCTCAGATATTTTACATCCGGGTAGCCCAGGGTGAATACAAGCCCGACTTTTTGAGAGTAGTCGATTCCGAAAACAGATCTCATGGATCTTTTTATATTCAATGCCGTTTCGGCAAAGCCTATTATGCAGCTTCCTATACCCATGGACTGGGCATAGTACATTATCGCCTGGGCTGCCAGAACACAGTTCACCTTCCCGTATTGACGATTTTTTTTCGGGTGTGTCATGATTACAACGGCAGGCGCATTATAGAAAAAGGGGTCGCCTCCCTTCTTGATCTTTAGAAGACGCTCCTCGAAGCGCCCCAGAGTCCCTGATTTTCCGGCATAGGTTCGTGCAGGGGTGAATTTTAAAAAGAGACGTACGAGAGGGCGCCGGGCAAGACGGATGAGCGGGAAATAAAAGGAGAAGAGCCTTTCGGCAAATTCTCTCACCCTTCCTCCCATCAGCACTATCGCTGACCAGTCCTGGCGGTTGCTGGCCGTGGCGGTGAGAGATCCTACAGAGATAATTTGCCTTATGAGATCTCGCGTTAAAGGATTGTTGCTATAGCGACGTACCGAACGCTTGCCGGAAAGGAAAACTTTCATAAGGGATGGATCGATCTGTGGGTCCTTCCAGTCCTGAAATTCGCCTTCACTGCTTAGAACAGCTCCGGGCGGACAGATAGCAGCGCAGTGGCTGCATTGAATACAGATATTTTGATCGATGCTGTAGCTGCCTGTTTGCTCATTGTACTGAACTGCCTTTGGCGGGCATTCGATCAGGCACTCGCCGCAGCGGGTACAGGTTTGCTGGTCAATGGTAAGATTCATGCATGACACATTACTTGAATAGAAACGAGAATTCAAGTTATAAGGTACTTAGCTGAAGGAGCCTGCTTTGGGTGTATTCTGGATCGTCTTTTCTCTCTCTTTCGTCGTAGCTTTGAGCGGCGCCATGGCCCCCGGACCCCTGTTGACTTATACCATCGTAAAAACCCTTCAAGTCAGGAAGCGCGGCTATCTTGTCGGTGTTTGGGTTATCGCAGGGCATTCAATTCTCGAATCAGTGCTGATTGTGGCTATTCTTCTCGGCATTTCTCCGTTGCTGAGACATCCTGCGGCTGTAAAAGCCATCGGTCTTTTGGGCGGGCTCTTTCTCATATATCTCGGATCGAGCCTTATAAGGGATGTTATCAGGGGAAAGCTCCACGAAGCATTCGGTGAGCAGCAATCCCGGAGACAACCCGAAGGAATTCAGAAGATGAGCCCCGTCCTCGGAGGAATCCTGATTTCCATGAGTAACCCATACTGGTGGATCTGGTGGGCCAGCATTGGTTTTGCCTTCATGCTGCAGTACGAAATTTCCTTTGCAAACTGGCCGCTCCTGCTTGCCTTTTTCCTGGGACATGAAAGCGGGGACCTGGCCTGGTATGCCGCAGTCTCTACATTGATTTACCTTGGCAGGAGGCGTATCAACACAAAAATATATCGAATCATCCTAACTGTCTGCGGCGCCGTTATGATTGGTTTGGGTATTTTCCTGGCAGTTTCGGTTTTTCTGTACAAAATTCAAGTGTAATATGATGGACTCCGGAGCCTCGGCCTTGACAAGCGGTTAAACGATTCATAAGATGATTTTCGTGAACAGGATCTACGCCATTGTCGGAATGGCCGGATCGGGAAAGTCCATAGCATGTGATGTGCTTAAAGATATGGGCTGGAAGTATATCCGGTTCGGGCAGGTGACTATCGACAGGCTCGAAGCGGAAGGGAAAGCGGTAACAGAGGAGAGCGAAAAGAAGATGAGGGAGGCGCTCCGCAAGGAGCACGGAATGGGCGCCTATGCCCTGCTCGCTCTCCCCGCCATTGAAAAGGGTCTTGAGAAAGGATCGGTCGTAATAGACGGACTGTACTCCTGGAGTGAATATAAAATATTAAAAGAGATATTCAAAGATACACTGACGGTGGTTCATATCTATGCTTCTCCGAAAACCAGGTATCTTCGCCTCGATCAGAGGAGTCATGATATTAAAGATGAGAAGCACCGGATGCGTAGACTGGCGCCGGTGGAAGCAGAAAAGAGGGATTTTGCCGAGATCGAGAACATCGAAAAAGGCGGCCCTATTGCCATGGCAGACTACACTGTCATGAATGAAGGCGCCCTCGACGACTTGAAGCAGGCGATGAAAGAACTGGCTGTTCGTTAGGAACTGTCTTAAAACTTATATTTGGAGCCTTGTCGATGAGTGGGAAGATGAAAAAAACCTCGCCCCGGGTGGATCACTTCAAGCTCTTATGCGACTTTGGCGAGCTTAATTGGATTTTTGCAGATTCAAACGATATAGACACCTTCCTCCATAAGATCGTCACAATGGTCTGTCGGCATATGCATGCGGGCGCCTGCACGATATTTCTCTACAATGAGGATACCGGAGAGCTGGTATTAAGAGCCACCGAGGGATTCAGCCGGGAATGCGTGGGTAAGGTAAAGTTTAAGTTGGGTGAAGGACTGACCGGATATTCCCTTGAAGAGCTTCAGCCTGTCTGTGTGGATGTGGCGAAAGAGCATCCTCGCTTTAAATACGTGGAAGAGATAGATGACGGAAGATACGAATCCTACCTGGCCGTCCCCATCGTACGGGGGATATCCCGCATAGGGGTCATAACAATCCATGGAAAGAAGGAAAAGCCTTTCAACCGTATGGATACCCAGGCACTCAATGCCATTGCTTCGCAGCTTGCCAATATCCTCGAAAACACACGGATTATAACGCACTCCTTTCCGGAGTCGGTTTTTACTCCCAGTCGCAGGGATCTTTCACTTGAAGATGGAGAGATGATACAAGGCATGTCCGGTTCAGAAGGCGCCGCCATGGGAGAGGCGCTTATATTCGATCGGGGCCGTTCTCTGGCAGGGCTTCTCGAATCGGAGTTTGATGTAAAATATAGCCCGGAAGATTTTAAAAAAGCGCTTGATGAAACAGAGACTCAGCTGAACAAGCTTCAGAGTAAGATAGGAAAAAAGCTGGACGATGCCGCCTCGCTCATCTTTACTTCACATCTTCTCATACTGAAGGACCAGGTTTTTATTGATGAAATCAATTCTCTTATACAGGGAGGAGAGAATCCTCCTGATGCCTTGTTGAAGGTGTCTAAACGCTATACCGATGTTTTTGTGCACAGCACAAATCAATATGTTCAGGAAAAGGTACAGGATGTAGAGGATCTGGTTTTACGGATTATAGGGAATCTTGACAGGAAGCGCCGGGAATTGGTCTATATGAAAGGCAGAGTCGTAATCGCTCACCAGCTTTTTCCCTCTGATATCCTGATGTTGTCCTCTGAGGAGGTTGCCGGTGTCGTACAGGTCAGCGGAGGGGTCACCTCCCATGTATCGATTCTGGCCCGCTCTCTTCAGATGCCATTGATAATCGTCGATAAACCCGGGCTTCTGAATGTACCGGCAAAAACTAAAATTCTCATC
>CBDUZM010000169.1:0-6836 GCA_965371685.1 uncultured Spirochaetaceae bacterium
ATGTTTAAAATAATAGCCCAAAACAATTTTACAATTATTTTGGTTTAAAAAAAAAAAACAACATCAATAAATAGTTTTATTGGCATTTTTATTGAACACAACAAAAAAACAGAATACCCCAAAAAAAAAACCCATTGGCTACCTTTGGCCGCCGATCCTGAAAAACCGCCGGATGTGCGCGTACATGAATACAGCAGACAACTGGAGGACAGCATTCTGAAGGAAGAAGTGCCCCTTAACTATAGAAGTTATATCAGAGATTATTTCATCAGGATAGGCATGATGGAAAATGATACGGGGTGATACTGAGCTGAACTCTTTAGGAGATAAAATGGAAAAGCTGCAAGACGAGCTGTTGAGAGATAAAGCCGGGAAAGTGAAAGAGAAGGTCGGCAGCCTGAAAATAGAAATTGCAAAAGCCATCGTAGGGCAGAGGGACGTTGTGGAAGGTGTCCTGATATGTCTCCTCTGCGGAGGACATGCGCTTCTCGAAGGGGTTCCCGGTCTGGGTAAAACTTATCTGATAAAAAGCCTGGGAGATGTCCTGAATCTGGCGACTTCAAGAATCCAATTCACTCCCGACCTTATGCCGGCGGATATAATCGGAACCAACGTTCTGGTACAAAACGAAGAGAGTAAAAGGCTGATTCAATTTCAAAAGGGGCCTATTTTTTCTCATATAGTGCTTGCCGATGAGATAAACCGCGCCACTCCCAAAACCCAGTCAGCCCTTCTGGAAGCCATGCAGGAGCAGCGGATCACGGTTTCCGGCGTGCAGTACAGCCTGGAAAGCCCCTTTGTCGTGCTTGCCACTCAAAATCCCATCGAAATGGAAGGCACCTACCCTCTGCCCGAAGCCCAACTGGATCGCTTCTTTTTCAAACTGACAGTCGGCTATCCTCAGGCCTCGGAACTGGAAGGAATCATCGATCGGACCACCACGGGGAACCTGCCGGTACTGGCAAAAGTTGCGGACGCCGAGACGATAGAGGAGATGAAGAACCTGGTGCGGGAAATACCCATAGCCGGTCCCGTGAAGGACTACGTTATCCGTCTCGTTCTTTCCACTCACCCTCAATCCCCCTTCAGTACTGCCTTGAGCCGCCGCTATGTCAAGTACGGTTCCAGCCCCAGGGGCGCCCAGAGCCTCGTGCTGGCGGGCAAGGTTATGGCGCTGCTGGACGGACGATTCAACGTGAGTTTTGATGATATTCGGCAGGTCATAAAGCCCTCCCTCAGGCACCGGATTATTCTCAACTTTGAAGGCGAAGCCGGGGGAATTACCGCGGAAGAGATTATCGACGATCTGATCCGGGAAACTGCGGAGGTCGCCGATTCTGCTTTACTGAACGCTCAGGATAAGAACTTGCCGGACAAGGAGGCTTAAGCGTCTTGGACAACCGTCTGTTCGATCCCTCTTTTCTGCGAAAACTCGAATACCTGAAACTGGTGGCGGGAAGGCTCCACCGTGGAGAGAGACGGGGAGAACATGAAACCTACCGGAAGGGTACCAGCCTCGAATTCACCGATTACAGGAGTTACCAGGAGGGAGACGACTTCCGATACATCGATTGGAATATCTACAACCGGCTGGACAGGCTCATGGTAAAGCTATTCGCGGCGGAGGAAGATCTGACACTCCACATTCTACTGGATGACAGCCGGTCCATGGCTTTCGGACAACCCTCCAAGATAGACTGCGCATGCCGTATGGGCGCCGCTCTTGGATACATAGGGCTGGCCAATTTAGACAGGGTCGGTGTTACCACCTTCGCGGAAGAGCTGGGGGATTCCTTACCACCCCACAGGAGCAGAAAGCACATCTTTTCTCTTTTTAACTACCTGTCCAACATCGAATGCGAAGGCGCCACCAACATCAACCGGACGCTGGTAAACTTCTCCCTCCGCTCGAAACGGCCGGGACTTGCCGTCGTGCTGAGCGACCTGCTTGACGAGAACGGTTTCGAGGAAGGGCTGAAAGCCCTCCTCTATCGAAACTACGATGTGGTTCTCATACAAATTCTAGACGAAGAGGAGATCGAACCGGGAATGAAAGGCGCCTTCCGGCTGATCGACTCGGAAAGCGGAATCCGGCGTAAGGTAACAGTGGACAGCACCATCCTCAAGCTTTACCGGGACAGGCTCGGCCGATTCTTTCAAAAGATAGAAGAATTCTGTTTGAGCCGCGGAATAGAATACATGAGAACGAGTAACCAGGTCCCCATTGAAGACCTGGTGCTGAAATACCTGAGACAGGGGATGCATCTGCATTGATATTCAATTACCCCCAGGGCTTATTCCTGCTTCTCCTCATCCCGCTCATCATACTGCTTCACAGCATACGCATACGCCGTAATAACACTCGAGTTTCCTCTCTCATGCTCTGGGATCAGGTGCTGAAAAGTTCAAGCCGCAGGTTTCGGCTAAAGCGAATACTTGAAAATTTGAACCTTCTTCTCCAGATCCTTGCCGCAATTCTGCTCATCCTCGCCTTATGCCGACCCGGTTTTTTCAGTAAGCCTTCCGAAACCCGGCATCTTATTCTAATCCTGGACACCTCGGCCAGCATGAAGAGCCGTTGGAACGGGAAAACCCGGATGGACGAAGCCAAAAGCCTGGCCCTCGATGCCCTCGGGGACTTGAGTGAAGACAGCGAGGCCCTTTTGATAGAAGCGGGCGCCGGGCCTGAGCTTAAAACCGCCTTTACGGCGGATATCGAAAAAGTCAAAGGAGCAGTTCGGAAAAGCCTGGCCACAGATGAGCCGGGATCGATGCGGGATGCTTTCCTGATGGCTCTCTCCCTGGCCGACAGTGAAAGGGGTGACGAGGTATGGATAGTCAGCGACGGCGCTTTCGAGACTTTTGAAGAAATCGAGCTTGCCGGGATAAAGGTCAATTTTCTTCAGACAGGCGGGGAAGGAGAGAATCTGGGAATAACCCGGTTCCAGTTCAGAAGCCTTCCGGACCGTTTGGAGGAATACGAGATTCTCGTGGCAGTGAACAATTATACATCTCGAGAGGTAGTTGCCCCGCTGACCCTTTCAATCGACGACCTGCCTTATATGAGCGCCGAGGTCCGGCTGCAGCCTATGGAAAGCCGGACTCTCATCTTTCCCTACGAGGGACTCATAGCAGAAACGGCCGAAGCGGAAATCCGGGTTAAGGATGATCTCAACACAGACAACAAGGCTTACGCCGTCCTCTCCCAATCCCGGGGCATCAGGATCCTCCTGGTGACTGATGGTAATCCTTTCCTTGAAGCGGTCCTCGAGCTCTATCCCAATGCACGGATCGACAGGAACATACCTTCTCTTGATTATGCGGATTACGACATGGTCGTCTTTGACCGCATCTCCCCTCCTCCTTTGGTTCGCGGAAATTTTCTCGTGATCGACGCCCCTGCTCCGGAAATTCCAATAAGAAAAGGCGAAGCCGTTCAGAATCCGCATGTAAGCAGTTGGGACCGGGGCCATCCCGTTCTCGACTCCCTGAGCTTAAGCGGGGTTACCATTGCCCGGGCTGACAAAATATATGCAGGAGAAGGGGTCAAAATCCTGGCAAGCTCAGGAGAAACTCCTCTGATAGCGGCGTATGAAAGCATGGGTTTGCGCCTCGTCTACATCGGTTTCGACCTCCTCCAATCGGACCTTCCGTTGAGGACTGCATTTCCCATACTGATAGGGAATATCCTCAGGTGGTTTTACCCGGGCAGCCTGACTTCCGCCACACGGCAGGTGCAGGCCGGTACGTCCTATCCCATAATTCCCCGGGAAATCAAATTGGATATAATCGACCCGAACGGAAGGAAAACAACCATTTATACCGAGGAGAGTCCTTACCTCTTCGATAAAACAGAAACCGTGGGTATCTATACCATCAAGGGACAATCTACCGAGGAGAGCTTCGCCGTTAACCTCTCGAGCCGGGAGGAGTCCAACATTCATCCCCGGTTCCGGTGGAAACCGGAAAAACAGATCGATTCTGAGGAAGCCGCGGTCATAGCCAGGCTCAGTCGGCCGTTGGGATTTATCTTTATTCTTCTTACCCTTTCGGTGCTGCTTATAGAATGGTTCTATTGGGTTAAAAAATGGTGAGCTACGGCATAACCAAACCTTTATTCCTGCTTCTCCTCCTCCTCACTGTTCCGGTTGTATATACCTTCCTCAAAAGGGGGGTGAAGAAACCCGGGGGCAGGAAAATCGCATCCCTGATTATACGCATCATGGTGATCGCACTGCTCGCTTTCAGCCTGAGCGGGGTGAGTGCCGGCAGAGCAGGGGACCGGGTGAATGTCATTTTTCTTCTGGACAGGTCGGACAGCCTCGATGACATCAGCCGTTCTCTCGCTTTGAAAACCATACAGAGAGTCATGTCTTTCATGGATGAGAATGATACTGCGGGACTGGTGGTGTTCGGAAGGAATGCTTCGGTAGAAATCCCTCCCAAAAAAAGGCTGGAGATCCTTGAGATCGAGTCTGATGTGGACGGCGCCGCCACGAATATCTACAACGCCTTACGGGTGGCGATCGGCGCCTTTCCGGAAACGGGGGAAAACCGGATCGTGCTCCTCAGCGACGGCAACGAGAATCGGGGGCGGGGATTGGATATTGTCGGGATCGCCCGTTCCTCGGGACTTCCCATCTTTACCGTGCCTATCCGCTCCGCCTTTGTGGGCAATGAGATCTCTGTCAGGGACATTTTGGCCCCCCCGGAAGTCAGGACAGACCAGATCCATGAGTTCAACGTTATTGTCCACAGCCTCGAAGAAGCCGCTGCCCGGCTCACCCTCTTCAAAGACGGCCGGTACATTGGTGAAGAACCGATAAAGCTCAAAGAAGGGGAAAACAGTTTCGCCTTCACCTCGTCATTCGATACCGGCGGTCTTCATCGATACGAGGTTATCGTGAATTCGGAGACCGACATCCTGCCGGAGAACAACAGGTTCGAAACTTTCGTCCGGGTTGCGGGCCCTCCGTCTATTCTCTATATATCTAAGGAGGGAGAAGAATCTCAATCGCTGATACAGGCCCTAGAGATGCAGGGAATTCAAACTGTGGCGGGAAGAAGTATTGACATACCCGCCCGGTTGAGCGACTTGATCAAGTACGACGCTGTCATTCTGGACAATGTTCCCGGTTTCGACATCTCTCTCGCTAAAATGGACCTTCTGGAGCTCTACGTAAGGGACAACGGCGGCGGCCTTATTATGCTGGGCGGAGACAGCAGTTTCGGTGTCGGCGGTTACTATAAAACACCGGTGGAAAATGTTCTGCCCGTGGATGTGGACGCCCCGCTGCCTGTCAGCATTCCCAGCCTCTCTCTCATCATGCTCATCGATAAATCAGGCAGCATGGCAAGCAGCGTTGAAGGGGGCAGCACAAAGCTCGATCTGGCAAAGGAAGCCGCCTTTGCGGCCGTAGAGCTGCTGAACCCCCTCCACCGGGTGGGGCTCCTGGCTTTCGATGCGGACTTCGAGTGGATCGTTCCCCTGATGGAAGCGGGGGAGAGGGACCGTATTACGAAAGACCTCTTCCGGTTGAGCACCGGCGGCGGTACAGACCTTTACACCGCTTACGAAGAAGGAGTGCGAAAGCTTGCAGAGACGCCCTCGGCAATCAAGCATATCATTATCCTCTCCGACGGTTTAACAACGACAGGAGATTTTGAAACTCTTACAAGACACGCTGCAGAGAAAAAAATAACCGTATCCACTGTAGCGGTGGGTGAGGACGCCGACAGGCGCCTGATGGAGGACATTGCCGATCAGGGGGGAGGCAGAAGCTACTTTACCGATGATATTCGACAGGTACCGAGGATCTTTGCTTCTGAGACGATGATCGTATCACGCGGTTTGATCTCCGAGGAAACATTCTTTCCGGGCATTACCTCCCCGAGTGAAATACTTCGAGGGTTTGATCCTGCCGACTTTCCTCCACTCGAGGGATTCGTGCGCACCTACCTGAAATCCGGCGCCCAACAGGTTCTGGGTGCTGTTGACGGTAATCCTCTGCTGGCGGTCAGGAGATACGGCCTGGGAAGGTCCGCCGCCTTCACATCGGACCTCAATGGAAGATGGAGCGGAGAATGGCTTAAATGGGAAGCGTTCCCGCGCTTTTCAGCTCAAATGGTGCGATGGACACAAAGACCGGAATCGGCAAAAATACTGTACACGAACCTTTCCCGAAAAGAGGGAAAAGGAATTGTAACAGTCGATGCGGTGGATGCAGATCGAAATTATCTGAACCTGCTTAATCTGAAGGCTGTCGTTCTCCTGCCCGATCTGAGCACGGAAGAGATCGAGCTCGAGCAGATTGCCCCGGGCCGGTATTCCGGCGTTTTTACGGCAGAGGAAACGGGTCAATATTTTATTACCCTCTATGGGGGTGGAGATGATATACATCTTCCCCCGGAGTCTTTCGGCCTGATCGTGCCTTATCCCGAGGAGTATACAACACTTGACCCCGACATTTCCCTTTTAAGCAGCCTTGCATCCCGGACCGGCGGCAGGATGACACTCTTCGACGATCCTGAAGAGGCTGTGGATCTTTTCCGGGGTGAGAGCGGGGATATCGTTATTGTCAAAGAGCTCTGGCCCTTTCTCGCTCTGGCAGCCCTTCTGCTTTTCATCCTGGAGATAGCGGTGAGAAAGCTCGTTCTCTCTCCGGCTCTACGGGACCGCCTGCTGAACGGGCTGCGATGGATAGGAAGCAGAGACAGGAGTAAATCCGTCAGCTACGAAGAGTGGGAAGAGACCATCAGAGACGGACGGAGACAAAAAGAGGAAGAAAGACACCGGGAAGGTATCATTCCCATGTTCAAGAGGGATCGGTTGAAAG
>CBDUZM010000170.1:0-6823 GCA_965371685.1 uncultured Spirochaetaceae bacterium
CTAGAGATGATTCAGAACGGAGCAAGAATCTCGGGAAGACTCCATATTCAGTATCGTGTTTTTTTTAAATACTTTTAATCAATTCAAGATAGTATTCAGCTTCTCGATTTCCAGTAGGAACTCTCCAGCCCCTCCTTTCACCCACATCTTCAGATGGAGTTTTTTATTGTAGACAAAATGTAGACAAACTCTGTATTATACTATATACTGTATATCACCTATTGGAGGGATTTACGCATGAAAACAGCCTTGTATATCTTCAATAGCCGTTCTTAGTCCGCCGTGGGTGCAAGACGTAAAGGAAGAATCATAGCCTTTCAGACTCTGTACAGGTATGAATGCACGGACGAACGTCTTGATGATCTGCTCGATTTTTCATGGAGAGATCAAATGCCGGGATCTAAGCCTGCAGAAGAAGCCATCGATTTCGCCAGGCTCCTCATAACGGGTACTATCAATAATCTCGATGTAATCGACCGCGTTATCAGGAATCAGCTCGAAAACTGGGACTTCACCAGGCTGGCACGTGTTGACCTGGCAATTTTACGAATTGCTGTTTACTGCCTGCTCTATCAACAGGATATTCCTATTACTGTAACGATAGATGAAGCGATAGATATATCCAAGGATTTTGGCTCGGATGAGTCTTACCGTTTTATAAACGGCGTTTTAGACGGCGTCAGGAAGGCGCAGGAAGTAAATCCATAACTTGTATTATCAAAGGTGTAAGGAGAGCGTATGTCGAAAATCGATGAATCGTCTAACTGTACGATAGGCGAAGGTTCTGTCTTCAGTGGTAAATTTTATGTCAACGGTTCCGTATTGATTGAAGGTAAGTTCCAGGGTGACATCAGAACGGAGGAGCAGCTTATTGTCGGACCTACAGGTAAAGTAAAAACCGATATAGTGGCTAAAAGGGTTACGATTGCCGGTACTTTGATCGGCAACATAACCGCATCCGAAGAAGTCAATTTGGTGCAGACGGGAAAGGTCCTGGGCAATATCTCCACTCCACGACTGAATGTGGAAGAGGGAGTTATAACAGATGGAAAAGTAACAATTACATCGGGCGGAGTTACAGATGAAGTTCGAAAGAAAGTCGAGGATGCCTTCGGCGATGAGGCGGACGATATTTTTGCCAATCTTCAAAAAGAGAAGAAAATAGTGAAGATACGGGAAAAAGAACAGCAGCCTGAAACCGTTCAACCTGCCTATGATACAGCTCAAAAATAAGACTGAAATAGCCAGGATAAGAGAATCGTGCCAACTCCTTATGGAGGCTTTTAAAGCACTCGGAAATCAGATCGAACCGGGAAATACAACTTACGAGTTGGACAAATTCACCGACGACTTTATCGTTAAACGGGGAGGGAGACCCTGGTTTAAAGGTTATATGGGTTATCCTGCTTCTTTATGCGTTTCTATCAACAGGGAAGTTATTCATGGCATCCCCGGCAGGAGAAGGCTTGAGAAAGGTGACATAGTCAGTCTTGATCTTGGAGTTGATCTGAAAGGTTACTTCAGCGACTCCGCTTATACTTATCCGGTGGGGACTGTCTCCTCGTCAAGGTTGAAGCTCATGCAGGTGACAAGGGAATGTCTCGAGCTGGGCGCCGCCGAAGCGATTGCCGGTAATCGTGTTCGTGATATTTCCAGGGCGGTTTATGAACATGCTTCGAAACATGGATACGGTGTCGTCAGGCAATTTTGCGGACACGGTGTGGGATTCGAGCCGCACGAGGAACCTCAAATTCCGAATTACCTCGGATCGGGTCCCAATCCAAGGCTTAAACCCGGTATGGTCCTGGCTATAGAACCTATGATTAACGAGGGCGCCTGGGAGGTAAAGATCCTTGGAGATGACTGGACAGTAGAGACCATAGACGGTAGAGATTCCGCTCATTTCGAATATACCCTGGCTCTCTTTTCTGATCATACTGAGATACTTACCCCCTTTGATTAAAAGGAGAAAATGTGAAAAAGGAATTTTTAGCGTATAATATAGTGCGTAACAACGCCATCAAGCTGGCGCATAAAATATTTACTGACGGTTTTGTCCCCGATGTTATCTATATTTCTCTCAGAGGCGGGGCTTATTTGGGTAATGTTATCAGTGAGTACTTCAAGATAGTGAGGAAAGAACGGCATCCCGTCTTCTATGCAGCGGTGGTAGCGCGGTCTTATGTGGACGTAAACAAGCAGGAGAGCGTTCACGTTGATGGCTGGACGTACGATCCTGAGTATTTACGGCACGGTGATCGGATCCTGCTGCTGGATGATATTTTTGACACCGGCAGAACGATAAACCACCTTGTCAATATATTAATGGAGAAGGGCATACCGAGAGACGATATCAAGATTGCAGTCCATGATTATAAACTTCGGAGTTATGTGGAAAAACAACTCCCTATTCAACCCGACTATTATTGCCGTCTTCAATGTATTGAGAGGCCGGAGGATGATATCTGGATACATTATATGAGCCACGAGTTGGTGGGCTTGAGTAAAGAGGAACAGGAGCAGTACTACCTGCAAGACGATCCCGAATTAAGCGAAATTATGAAAACCCTGGACTTGTAGCAGGGATATCGCCCGTGAACGTGCTTTCAATCAGCTTTCAATCAAAAGCCGGATGTCAGGTTGGGCTAATTAATTTTCAGCACTCTTGGCGGCTTTAATTACATCGTCGGCGATCCTGCCGGTGATTGGGCTGTAGTGGTCGAATTCCATCTCGAATGAACCCGTACCCGAAGTAATTGCTTTCAGATCGATGGAGTAGCGTAGAAGCTCAGCCTGTGGAACCTGGGCTTTTATGAGCTGAATGCCGCCCCCGATCGGTTCCTGCCCTTGAACTCTTCCCCTCCGTGAGCTGAGGTCTGAGAGAACATCCCCCAGGTACTGATCGTCCACAAAGACTTCCAGGTGCATGACCGGCTCGAGAAGCACGGAAGAAGCCTTTTCCATAGCATCCCTGAGTGCGCCTCTGGAAGCGAGTTTGAATGACATCTCCGATGAGTCGACCGGATGATGTTTTCCGTCCACGACCCTGGCTTCTATGTCCACTACAGGATATCCGGCCAGAATACCGAACTCCATACCTTCAATAATACCTTTTTCAACGCCGGGAATGTATCCCTTGGGGATAGATCCGCCAAAGATGGCATTGACGAACTTGAACTTCTCGCCTCTTGGAAGAGGTTTTATCTCCAGCACCACCTTGGCGAATTGACCATGACCGCCGGTCTGTTTCTTGTGCTGGTACTCCGCTCCGGATGATTTATTGATGGTTTCCCGGTAAGCGACTTTAGGAATTTTAGTTTCCACCTCGATCTTCTGATTGTTCTTTATCTTGTTAAGAATAATGTATAAATGTAGCTCGCCCATGGAGGAAATGACCGTCTCCTTGGTTTCCTTGTTGTAGGAAAGCACAAACGTCGGATCTTCCTGGGCTTCCTTCTGCAGGAGCTGATTGAGCTTGTCCTCATCTTTTTTGGAGACAGCGGAAACCGATACGCTATGGGCTGGCTGAGGAAGCCTGGGAGGTACATACTGGACGATGCCATCGGAGGAGCAGAGGGAATCCCACGTTTCTGCAGAGTCGAGTTTGTTTAATATACCGAGATCGCCTGCTGCGAGTTCTTTTGCATCCTCCAAAATTTTTCCCTGGCACGTGTAGAGCTTGGTGATTCTTTCTTTCTCGCTGTTTCTGGCATTAATGAGCTCACTTTCCGGAGTTATTTTTCCTGTTATCACTTTGATGTAGGAAAGCTTACCTGAAAATTGATCCAGACTTGTTTTAAAAACAAAGCAGGAAGCAGGCGCTGCTGCGTCTATCCTTTGAGTTCCCTCCTCTTCATCTTTAGCCCGGACTTCCACCTCTTTCAAAGGATAAGGAGCAGCAGCCTGTATAAAATCCAGAAGGGGTTGTACCCCGGAGTTAAGCAAGGCAGCTCCGCACATGACGGGTACGCATTTATTATCCGCCAGAGCCTTGCGTATTCCCTCAATAATTTCATCGTCAGTTAGTGTTTCCTCTTCCAGGTATTTCTCCATCAACGCATCATCGCCTTCGGTCGCTGCTTCCATGAGAAGAACACGCTGTTCTTCGACGGCAGCCTTCATGTCATCCGGAATAGCCGTCTCCGTTGGCTTCTCCCCGTTGCTGTGCATATAGGCTTTCTGATCGAGAAGGTTTACAATGCCTTTAAAGCCTGATTCTTTGCCTATTGGCAGAAATACGGGAAAAAATTGGGCTTTAAATTTATCTTTAAGATCGTCCAGGCTCTTTGTAAAATCGGCATGCTCTTTTTCCATCTTATTGATGAAGACACAGCGTGGATAGTTTAGATCATTTAGACGCCGCCAAATTTTAATGGTTTCAATCTGCACTCCGGTATCCGCCCCGACGATTACTAAAGCCGATTCCGCCGCATATTGAGCGGCAATAATCTCACCTACAAAGTCTGATGAACCCGGAGTGTCTAAAATGTTGATTTTAATGTCCTTCCAGTTAATATGAGTGAGAGAGGTGTGGATGGAAATTTTTCGTGAGATTTCCTCTTCAGCGAAATCGCTGGTTGTTTTACCGCTTTCGACGGTTTCCGCTTTAGAGATAATACCGCCTGTATAGAGCATTTTTTCAACAAGAGTCGTCTTACCCGTACTACCGTGACCAGCCAGTACAATGTTTCGAATGGATTCAGTTGCTGCAGACATGCTTGCTCCTTGTTAGCTTTAAAGTTAAAACAATGTATCGATTAGAAATTCCTTTGTCAAGTTTGTGCGAAAAGAGAGCTCATGGGACATTCTCACGAGCTGCAAAGTGGGAGAATTCCATCGCAAAGACCGCTCGTCCCTGGGTAGAGCTTCTAAGAGAAGTAGAGTAGCCGAACATACCGGCCAGAGGCACTTCGGCCCTGATATGTTCCACTGCAGGACGGCTTTCGTGACTGATGATATTGCCATTATGGGAGCTTAAATTGCCAATAACTTCCCCGACGAAATCGTTCGGAGTCATCACGTCTACCGTCATAATCGGTTCCAACAGCAGAGGCGACGCTTTCTGGCAGGCTGCATCAAAACCCAGGGAAGCGGCAGCCTCGAATGCAAAAGATGTCGAGGTTGTTTGATTAATCACTGCATCTGTCAAGGTTACGCCTATGTCAATCGTCGGGTAGCCGTATTTGATTCCCGACGTGAAGGCGCTTTCTATACCACGGCTGACTGCATCTGCCAGCTCTCGGGAGAGAAAAGTCACCTTATTCTCAAAATGATTGCCTGCTCCACGTTCTCTCGGCGCCACTTTCAGCTCAATTTCAGCGTGGTTTTCTTTCCCGCCAATGACCCTGTGGAATGTCTCTTTATGGGTTGCGGCGCCGGATATGGATTCTCTATAGGATACTTGAGGCTTCCCCACCTTCGCATCTACTTTGTAATCGTTGATCACTCTTGTGACAAGCACATCTATATGCAGCTCTCCCATGCCGGAAATGATGAGCTCGCCTGTATCCTCGTCCTCTTTTAAGGTAAAGGTTGGATCTTCCTTTCCAAGGAGCTCCAGGGTGGATTTGAGCTTTTTCCTATCAGATAGAGTTCTCGGCTCAATAGCTACAGAGATGACCGGCTCAGGGAAGTGCATCCTTTCCAGGATAATAGGATATTTGTCTGTCCCAATTGTATCGCCGGTTTGAGCGAGTCTAAACCCAATAATCACTCCGATGTCTCCGGCGCTTATCTCGTTGAGACGAGAAGTCTTATTGGAATTCATCCTGAAGAGACGGTTTATCCTTTCTCTTTTATGCTTTTCGAAGTTGTAATAAGCCGATCCGTTGCTCAGGGTTCCCGAGTAAACACGAATATAACATAGGGCGCCCGCTTCCCGGTCGGACTGTATCTTGAACACCAGGGCTAATGGGTGATTTTCCTTTTTGCACGGCACCTCGACTTCTGCCTGAGTATTGGCATGATGACCCTGCATCGGTGGTACTTCGTCCGGCGACGGAAGGTAGCTCACCACAGCATCGATGAGCGGTTGAACACCTATGTTCCGGAGTGAGGAGCCGCAGAGAACGGGAACGAATTCCCGATTCAAGGTGCCTATACGAAGTATTTCCTGAATAAGCTCAGCCGGAATATCCTTTCCCTCAAGATAGAGATCTGTTATCGTGTCTGATGAGTTGGAGAGCAGATCTATGAGGGTATCGCGCCACGAATTTGCTTCCTCCAATCGGTCGGGAGCGATTTCATTATAAATCAACTTCCTTCCCAGGCTCCCGGCATCCCAGCGGATTTCCCGCATGTTCACCAGGTCGACAACACCTTGAAAATCCGCCTCCTTCCCGATTGGTATTTCAAGCACAGCGGGAACAGCGCCCAGTTTCGACTCGATTTCTTTGACAGTCTGATAGAAATCGGCGCCGACACGATCCATTTTATTGATATAGACGATGCGGGGTATTCCGTATGTATCCGCCTGATGCCACACCGTTTCGGATTGAGGTTCTACGCCTCCTACTGCACAGAAAATACCGACGGCGCCGTCCAGAACCCTGAGAGATCGTTCAACCTCTGCCGTAAAATCAACGTGCCCCGGCGTGTCAATAATGTTGATTTGATAGTCCCGCCAATAGCAGGTCGTGGCGGCTGAGGTTATTGTAATCCCTCTTTCCTGTTCCTGTTCCATCCAGTCCATTGTTGCTTCGCCGTCGTCCACTTCACCGATACGGTGGCTCTTTCCGGTGTAATACAGAAATCTCTCCGTTGTCGTCGTCTTACCTGCATCGATGTGCGCCATAATACCGATGTTTCGCAGATTTTTAATAGC
>CBDUZM010000171.1:0-6815 GCA_965371685.1 uncultured Spirochaetaceae bacterium
CTCCTGGCAACTTTAAACTTTTTTACCAGATTATCCACATAATTTATGCCTACATTAATTCTTCTGGTGTGCAAATAATTGGTGTATGGATACCAAAAACGTTTAATCTTAATTAATTTTACTTTAACAGACTTAAGAATATTATTAAAGGATCAATTCAATTTTCTTATAGGTTATGAGGGAACGGTCGCTCTATACAGGTTTGCATTGCCCGATATACTGTAGTCAGGTATTCCTGCGGGAACAAGGAAGGAATCACCTTTGCGGACGTGAAGTGTCTTTCCTTTCGCTCTGATGCGGGCGTTTCCAGTCAGATTGATCCAGATTTCGATGCTTCGTTTTTTTAGACTCCAATAAGGATTATTATCGCGAACCTCCAAATAACTCAATTCGAATTCATTGAAAGGAGTTTTATAAACTCTCTCGTCCCGGGAATTCAGATCGGGCTTCAGTTTACTTAATCCGGCCGTGGTGAATCGGACGATACGCATGAGTTCCGGTATATCGATATGTTTTAATGTCAATCCGCCTCTCAACACATTGTCGGAGTTAGCCATCAGCTCTATACCGGTTCCCTCGAGATAAGCGTGCAGTTCACCGGCTTCAGTGTACAAGGCTTCACCGGGGTGAAGCTCAACCAGATTGAGGAGCAGGATCGAAAGGATGCCGGAATCTCCGGGGTAGTATTCCTGCAGGAGTGAGAGCCATTTCTTTTCTTCTCTGTAATCTCCCAGTTTCTCCACCCGGCTTAAAACGCTTGAAAGGACTGCTTCTTTCTTCTTCCCCCTGAGCCTGATCAAAGTCTCGAAAAAAGCGCGAAGGCCGGTGGAGTTCTTCTCTTGTTGAAGATATTGTATTTCCGCCTGAAGCTCGGTACATTCAAGACTGCTCCAGATTGAGATGATCTCATTCATGGGTCTAAAACCCTTAAGTGACCAGAAGGAGGGGGAAAGGGCACAGATTATTTCAGGCTTGTGGTTCTGATCTCTATAGTTCCTGTCAGCCGCATCAACAGCGATGCCTCGGGCCTGCTCCCCGGCATATCCCTCTTGAGCCTGCTGAAGGTTGGGATGCGCCTGTATAGACAGCGGTTTGGCGGCGGCGAGTATCTTGAATAAAAAGGGGAGCTTCCCGTCAAACCTTTCTGCCGCCTCCCGTCCAAGCATCTCCGACGGTTTCTCCTCGAGGAGATATGGAAGAGGGATCGAGCCGGAATCGAGCAGTACCATCGACGGGGCCCTGGCATGAGTTCCCATCCAGAGCTCCGCCTGTGGCTTTTCCGAGGGCGAAGGTTTTCCCAGCAATTCCGGAATAGCTGAATGGGAGCCCCACGGATAATCCATTATTGAATTTTTAAGAAGACATATTTCCATTCAGCTTTTTTGACTTATCATATCCCGGTATTTATCGGGGTCTGCCCTAAAAGCGATAATCGTATTTTCTTTTTCGCTTAGAGCTTTGTCTAAAGCTTTGGATGCCTCCGAAAGCAGCGTAGAACCGTCCACCAGACGACCGTTTCTCGCGCTCAATCCTATGGAAATGACGATCAGGGGTTGGAATTCTTTAAGAGAGGACACCCTCTTTTTAAAATTCTCCAGGTTTTCTATTCCCCGGTTAATGTCGATGTCTGGGATTATCAAGGCGTAAGAGCCTTTTTCGTATTCGAAGATAAGATCCTGAAAGGTGAAGTCTTCCAACAGTATCCGGGCAACCTTGGAATATACACTTTCTTTATTACGCCTGTTTTCATAGGTTTTGATGGCTATGAGGGCTAACAGGAGATTCTGGTCAAACGAAGCCGCTCTGTCCAATTCAAATTTCAGCCGTTGTGGAAGATGGTCTTTCCATCCAAGACCTGTGGATGGGGAAAAGAGATTCTTTGATTCTTTCTCTGCGAGGAGATTATCAACGGCGCCTTTAGTATCTTTGATTGTTTTAACGGGTATGAGCAGCATGACGATACAGGTGGCGATGAGGAAAATGAATAACATTATAAATGTATCTTTTACAATAGGAAAAATATCGCTTTTCCCGATGACTATGTAGACACCGTCTATGAACAGATCTTTTCCGGGTATATCGGAAAAAGGAAGTGTTATAATGGTACTTCCCGGGGGTAAATTTTGATAGGTAGGTTTCCCCTGCCATGATTCCGAAAATCTCTGGACGAAAGCACGGCTTTTAGCCCTGATGTACTCAATGCCTCTCCCTTTCGTGTATATCGAAATGACGAGAAGACGCGGATCCTTCTCGAACGTATCACCTATTTTTTCAAAGAAAGCGCCGGAGTCAACATATTCCTGACTCAGGTACCATGAGAGTGATTCTTTTTTCAGTATTTGAAAACTACCTTCTAAATTTTTAAGATTTCTGTTCCAATCGGTAATAAGACGGAGTGCAATAATAGAGAGCAGCGCGATAAAGAATATCACGCAGAATACCAGGTATCCTGTAACGATTTTCTTTCCCATACCTTTATTATTGGCAAAGCATTGATGATTGATGAGATTATACACAATTATCGCATATTTTGTCTAATAGGATTAGTAAGCCTATGAATTCATTCCTAATTGACCGGGACAAAAGCATCGGTTGGAGATATAATAGCATGATCGATAACAATTGAAGTGGAGGAAAAGATGGCTGTAAGATCGAGATGTTTGCCCCCGGGCTGGTATCCCGGGACGGAGAGTCAAACCAGGAAAAAGGTTGAGGAACTCCTTTCGTCTTTGACAAAAGGCAAGAGCCCGGAGGATTTCCGAAAATCTGCGGGAAACGGCATAGCCGGAATTATTCCCCATGCAGGCTGGGACTTTTCCGGGATGATTGCTCTGGAGGTGATATGCGGGCTCCAGGGGGAAGCGGAAACGGTGGCAATAATTGGCGGACACCTTTCCCGCGGGGATGGTCTTTACGCAGCACCGGAAGAGGAATTTGAAACACCTATCGGTAATCTACAGGCAGATTCAGAATTGCTGTCAGCAGTTAAATCTCAGGTCAATATCAAAGAGGACCGATTTGACGATAACACAGTTGAAATACAGCTTCCCTTGGTTAAATTTCTTTTTCCCGAATCGATGGTTCTCTACCTCAGGGCTGCACCGTCAGAGGAAGCCCTGCTCCTCGGTAAAGCGCTTTACAAAGCGACAGGTGATATCGGACGGAAAACAGTGGTTCTCGGTTCCACCGATCTTACCCACTACGGCGCGGCATATGGGTTTATGCCCCGGGGTACAGGCGAAAAAGCGGTGCAGTGGGTGAAAGAAGAGAATGACAGGAGGATAATCGATGCTTTCCTTGGTATGGATGCATCAGAAGCCATTGAGCTTGCGATAAGTGAAAAATCGGCATGTTCAGCCGGAGGCGCGGCTGCTGCAATGTCTTTTGCAGCTGCCGCGGGAGTCACGAAAGGCATACTTGTTGATTACAATACAAGTTGGGATGTTGCTCCGGCGCCATCTTTTGTAGGTTACGCGGGAGTATTATTCTCCTGATGGATAAATAGTAAAAAGGTGAAACGACGGCCGGCTTCACTTCTGCTGATTTTTACTCTGCTTAACTTCCTCTTTGCCTGCATGCAGATTCCACCTTTTCGTGAATTTCCGGTATCCGAAATTGAAGACACTGAAAAGAGAACTGCTGTCGAAAGCGAGCTTACCGCGGCAGGAGCACTCGAAGAGCGTCTCGGGAAATCGATCGAGACTGCGGAAGCAATGCTGGCCTCAGGCAGCATTGTAGAAGGTATTTATACCCTTGTTTCAGTGCTCGCTGAAAAACCTTATTCTACAGACTCCGATGTTTCCGTTCCTTCTCTCCGTGCCGGGAAGCTCCTTGCTGAGTTTGAATCCCATTTACTGGTACAGCCTCTCGAGGGTTGGATTCCCGACGATTCAGGATGCTTTGTGCCGGAGCGCCCAAACGAAGACACAATTCTTCTGCCTGCATTCTCCCTATTCTATCAAAAAGGAGCGGTGAAAATACCTCTGGATGGGATCCATTATGAGATCAGCATGATTCAAGGCAGCGGTGGGTTTACCGAGTCCGGGATGACCGATAGGAAAGGGCACGGCGGTCTTGCCTTTATGGAAAGAGATGACCTTTTGGAAAAAACGGTATTGAGGATTTCCTTTGCGGCGCCTGTACCGGGATATATATACAGGTTCCTTCATCCGGTCCTTACCTTTATCTATCCCCGCCCTCTTGTTTTCATATATGTATTGGCAGGCGAAAGAATCGAAGACCTTCTCCGGAGGCTCGTAGATCGGAATCTGACCAGCAACGATGCATTTCTGTCTGTTGCCGCAGAGGAGGATTACCCTCTTTGGGATTTTGTGCCTAAAACTTTCACGCACATAAACAGATTTGAAGGGTTGTTCAAGCCCGGTGTATACAGTTTTTTTAAAAGCGAGGTACTGCCTCTAAATTCGGAGAAGCTTCAACCTTCAGATAAAGATGAGGATGGGAGCAGCGGGATACGGGCGAAGAAGAATGCAAAATTTATAATTGAAGGTATCCTCAGGGAGAGCGCTTACCGTTATGAAGATCTCCCGCCCACAAGAGGACTGGATACTTACAGCCAGATTATCCTTTCCAGTATTGTGGAGAAGGAAGCGGTGTCCAGCCGGGATTACGATAAAGTGGCCTCTGTTTTTTACAATCGACTGAAGGGCGGCAGCAGGATCGCGTCCTGTCCAACCGTAGAGTACGCCCTGAAGTATCACAGACCTTTTCTCACCTTTAAGGATATTGCGATTGACTCACCTTATAATGTATATATATATAAGGGGCTGCCGCCGACCCCCATCTGTTTCTTCTCAGACGAAGCATTGCGTGCGGTAAGAGAACCTCCGGAAACGGAACTATACTATTTTGTCTATGATTGGACGGCAGGCAGGATCTATTTTGCCGAGGATTACCAGGACCATTTAGCTAATGCGAAAAAAGCAAAAAATAATTATATAGAGAAGTATGGAAAGGATTCTCTTCGAAAAATATATCATGAAGTTTTATGAGCAGTAGCGGCAAACCATTTTTTTTCTTTCTTATTTTACTTTTGGCAGCTCTGTTCCATCTTAATCCGGAAGCGCAGCCGAGCTTTACAGACGATCTTCCGAACGAGCAGCTGGCGGACATCCTTATCGATGCGATGACGCCGGAAGAGCTTCTCGCACAGGTTTTTTTCATTGGATATATGGGGACAGAACCCTCGAAATTTATCGAAGAGTGGATAGAAGAAAAGGGGTTGGGGGGAGTCAAAATATTTCGATGGAATGTGGCGGATCTTACATCGCTTGCGGCCGGAATCAGGAAAATGCAGAGTACAGCCGTAAACAGCCGGCTTAAAATACCCCTTCTCGTTGCCGTCGATCAGGAAGGGGGGAGGTGGGTCCAAAACGTCCGGGAAGAATGTTCTGTCCCTCCCGGTAATATGGCTATCGGCGCAACCGGATTTCCTTTGGATGCCCTCAATACGGGATATTACGTGGGAATGGAGCTCCGTGCTCTGGGCATCAACATGAATTTTGCTCCTACGGTGGATATTTATACCGACTCTTCTGCAGCGGTAATAGGCTCGCGATCTTTCTCTTCCGATCCCGTACAGGTGGGTGTCTTGGCTATGGCCTATCTCAGAGGAATGGAGAAAGCAGGCTTGATCTGCACGGCCAAGCACTATCCCGGTCACGGTTCGGCGGACAAAGACTCGCATGGTTTTCTCCCCCGGGTCAATCTCTCCTTTGATGAGCTCTGGGATGTCGATCTCCTTCCCTACCGTTTTCTCATTTCCGAAGGAATTCCCGCTATTATGGGAGGCCACCTGGCGTTTCCGAATATCATTGATGCCGATGTTCCCGCAACACTTTCATCGTTCTTTTTAACCGAAATTCTTCGGAACCGGCTTAATTTTAAAGGCGTGCTGGTTACAGACGATCTTAGAATGTATGGGGCTCACCAGGGAAGGATCGACATGGCATCGGTAAGCCGGCAGGCGTTGGAGGCGGGAAATGATATGATTCTACTCTCTCGTCCCCCTGCTTACCAGGAAAGCGCATGGAATGAGCTAATCGATCTGATTAAAAGAGATCAGATATTCAGGTCCAGGATCGTTGAAGCGGTAAGGCGCGTCCTGCTCCTCAAACTGAAATGGCTGAAGAGGGATTTCCCCCTGCTTCCCGATGTGGAGGCGGTAGGGGAAAAGATACCGGCAATAGAGGCGAAGGATTTCTTTTTCGATAATTCCTGCCGGGCCGTTACTGTGATAAGTAATAAAGGCATACCTTTAGTACCAGGTCCGGAAGACCGCATCCTCCTTGCCGGTCAGCATACAAACTTCTTCATAGAAGGAAAAAAACGCCTCCCCATGGCTGAGGAATACGAATTCCCTTTTTTTCCATTGGAATGGTCAAGGCCTATTGATCGCCAACGCCTGCCGCAAATTACCGGTGGATTTGATACTGTCATCTTTTGCCTGACGAGTCAAAACAGTCTTGAGGTTTTGAATAGTCTGAAAGATTTCAAGGGTGAGCTGTTCGTGATCTCAACCCTGTCTCCCGGTTATCTGAAGCAGGCGCCGTGGGTTACTTCGGCTATAGCGGTGTACGGTCTTGGTGCAGATTCTTTCAATGCGGGTTTCGGTGCGCTCATGGGAGATTACGAGGCCGAAGGCGCCCTTCCCATAAGCGATCGATAGATATAAAGTATGGCTGAGACTAATGCGTAAAACCTTGCTCGAAAAGCAGGATTTTGTTATTATATCTTTATGGCCAAAAAAAAGGGTGCGGTCGAGACTATCTTTTCGGGTCTGGCGTTCACTGTTG
>CBDUZM010000172.1:0-6780 GCA_965371685.1 uncultured Spirochaetaceae bacterium
CGGTGACTTCCCTTCCCAGGTGCACACGGTTGGTCAGGACAACGACCTTCAAGCCTGCTTCCGGGTCAACCCAGACGCTTGTGCCGGTAAACCCCGTGTGTCCGTAGGAACTCTCCCCGTAGTCGAGTTCTGCCGGGGAGTTCGTATTTTGCATCATGAATCCCACAGACCTCCTCTCGTTCATGCCCGGGGTCTGGCAGCTCGTCATCAATCGGACCGGCTCTTGATACCCACCATAAAAGCCCCTGACAGCTCTTCGGCAGCATAGTCTTTCAGGTAACGGTAAGGGCTGCCCGTGGGATTGCCCGCATTCCGAGCACGTAGACTACTCAGTCGATCAGTATCCTGAGGCCCAGCGGCACTGCGATACCCACACCTGCTTCGTAATGGCGCTTCGCTCGCCCAATGGAACCGAGGTGGCCGGCCTGGTGGCCGAAGGCGTGTGTAAGGTCATGGAAAACGCCGACCAGATCGAGATCTTAGCACAGACG
This sequence comes from uncultured Spirochaetaceae bacterium, assembly GCA_965371685.1. Lineage (GTDB taxonomy): Bacteria > Spirochaetota > Spirochaetia > SZUA-6 > CAZLRN01 > CBDUZM01. The sequence goes on from CBDUZM010000172.1 coordinate 492, forward strand.
CCTGAACGCCAACCGAGGCAGCCCGAGTTGTAAAAATTCCAATCAATGCATTGACTTTTTAAGGCCGCACTACTAAGGTCGAATCTGGGTTCGAAGACTGTTCGGGAGGTTGGTATGCTGCCCAGTATGACGTTGGAGGACAAGGTCATCGTCGTTAGCGGCGCCGGTTCGGGTATCGGCAGGGCTATTGTCATTGCCGCCGCGGAGGCTGGCGCCGACTGTGTGCCCTGTGAAATACCCGCCAAAATGGAAAACCTGGATCCCGTGTGCGAAGTTATTCGCAAGCTGGAACGTAGAGCCCTTCCTCTGCCCTTGCATCTGCCAGACATGGTCAGCATAGAGGCCATGATTACCGCAGCGGTAGAGGAGATGGGCCGCATCGACGTGCTGGTCAACAACGCCGGGATTAATATCCCCTGCGATGCTCTGGAGTTTACGGAAGAAGATTGGGACGCCGTCCTGGATGTCAATCTCAAGGGGCTCTTCTTCCTGTCGCAGCGTGTGGCACGCAGGATGAAGAAAACCGGCGGAGGCAAGATCGTGAACATCGCTTCCCAAAACGGTGTCGTCGGATACTACAAGCGGGCAGCTTACTGCTCGAGTAAAGCCGGTGTCATCAATCTGACACGGGTTCTGGCCATCGAATGGGCCCGGTACGGGATTAACGTGAACGCGGTGGGACCGACCTTTATATTAACGCCCCTTACCCAATCCACCTTCGACGATCCCGAGCTGCGGGAAGACCTGCTTAAGAGGATACCGATCGGGCGCGTTGGGCAGCCCGAAGACGTGGTGGGCGCCGTGGTGTTCCTTGCCAGCCCGGCGGCCGACATGATTACGGGGCACACCCTCATGGTGGACGGCGGCTGGACGGCGATCTAACTCAGCAAGGAGATGGCAAAGTGACGGCGCAAGACGTGAAAGAGGTTGCCGTTATCGGAACAGGAACCATGGGCGCCGGTATTGCCGGTTTATTTGCCCGCGCGGGTTGTAACGTACGCCTGGTTGACGTGAGCGATGATCTGCTCCATCGGGGTATGGCTAATCTTCGCCAGGCCCAGGAGGTCTTGCAGGAGGCGAAGCGGCTGACGAAGAAAGAGGCTGCTTCCGCCTTAGCGCGTATTCGAGCCACCGTCGATCTCGAAACCGGTTGCCGGGGCGTGAACCTGCTGGTGGAAGCTGTTACCGAGGATCTGGCGCTTAAACAGGAGATGTTCGCGGCCTTCGATCGGCTTTGCCCGCGAGAGGCAGTGTTTGCCTCGAATACTTCGGGTCTGTCGATCTCGAAGATCGCCGGTGCGACACAGCGCCCGCATCTGGTGGCAGGAATGCACTTCTGGAATCCTCCCCACATCATTCCGTTGGTTGAGGTCGTTCAAGGCCGCGTCACTGATGCGGCCACCTCTGCCTTCCTGATGGATTTGGCCTGCCGTCTCGGCAAAAGTCCCATCCTCGTGCGCCGCGACGTACCGGGATTCGTAGGCAACAGGCTGCAGTTCGCGGTAATGCGGGAAGCCTTCCACATACTGGCCGAAGGCATCGCTTCGGCCGAGGATATAGACACGGCTATGAAAGCGGGACCGGGACTCCGTTACGGTCTCTTGGGTCCACTCGAGACAGCGGATCTGGGGGGTCTGGACATCTTTTTAGCCATAACCCGATACCTCTTTACCGAGCTCAACTCGAAAACCGGTCCTCCGGAGCTGCTGGAACGACTGGTCGAACAGGGCAGACTCGGCGCCAAGACCGGAGAAGGCTTCTACCGTTACGGTGGAGACGAGCTCGGCAACCGTTTGGCCGAGAGGGACCGGGTACTTCTGGGATTTCTCGACACCCTCGATCGCGAAAGAAAAGGCAGGTAGATGATGGGAGAGCTGCTATCAGGCAAAGGACCGGTATTCATGAATCCCGATCCGGAAGCCGCGCGCGCTTTCTTCCGGAGCAAGAAAGGCGCTCTTCAAGAAAAAATCATGTCCGTCCGAGAGGCGGTAGGTTCGTTCGTCAAAGACGGCGATTACCTTGCATCGGGCGGGTTCGGTACAAATCGGATCGCCACGGCTGCGCTGCACGAGATACTGCGGCAGGACAAGCGTAATCTGAGCTTCGCCGGCCACACGGCGACCCACGATTTTCAGATCCTGGCGGCCGGAAATCGCAGCGGCGAGAAACTGTTGGCACGGGTGGACGCTGCCTACATAGTCGGGCTGGAAGCCCGAGGGCTTTCACCTCAAGCCAGGCGGATCATGCAGAGCGGCGAAATCGAGGTCTGTGAGTGGACCAACTTTGCCATGGCTTGCCGTTTCCGAGCCGCGGCAGCGGGTATACCGTTCATGCCGCTGCGCAACATGATGGGCACCGATACGTTTACCCGGAGTGCTGCTAAAGAAATCGTTTGTCCCTTTACAGGCAAAAAACTTCTCGCCGTACCGGCACTCTATCCTGACGTAGCGGTGATTCACGTGCACGAATGTGACCCCTTCGGCAACGCCAGAATCAAAGGCATTACAGCGGGCGACCTGGATATGGTCAGAGCCTCGAAACGGCTCATTGTCACAACGGAACGTATCGTTGGTAATGACGAGATTCGTAAGACACCCCACGCTACCGACATACCCTCTTTGTGCGTGGATGCGGTTTGCGAGGTGCCCAATGGATCTTATCCGGGCAACATGCCGGGGGAATACTTCTCCGACGAAGAGCACCTGGGCGAGTGGCTGAAGGCGGAAAAGGATGAAACGTCTTTCGATGCTTTCCTTCAGAAGTACATTTACGGTGTTTCCACCTTCGAAGAGTACCTCGAGCTGTGCGGCGGCACGAATCGCATTCGGCAGCTCCGCGCTCTGGAGCTCTTCGAAGAGGAGGAGCAGAGATGAGCGATTACAGCGCGATAGAGATGATGATCTGTGTAGCCTCACGGCTGCTCGAAGACGAAGCGGTGGTCGGCGTGGGCACCGGGGCGCCTTGCGCCGCGGCCATGCTGGCTCAAAAAACAAAAGCTCCTAATCTGTTTGTCGTCTTCGAAGCGGGAGGGCTGGCCCCTCTTCTCCCTTCGATGCCGATCTCGGTGGGTGATTCGCGCACTTTTTATCGGGGCCTTATGGCCACCAGCATGAGTGATGTCCTGGAGGCATGCCAGCGCGGTCTGGTGGACTATACCTTTCTGGGTGGCGCCCAGATCGATGCCTACGGCAACCTTAACTCTACGGTGATCGGAGATTATTTCAAACCGAAAGTGCGGTTTCCCGGCAGCGGCGGCGCCAATGACTTTGCCAGTTTCTGCTGGCGAACTATGGTCATTACTCCCCATGACCGGCGGCGCTTCGTGGAAAAGCTCGATTTCCTCACTACACCCGGCTACCTTACCGGACCGGGGGCACGGGAAGAAGCGGGTCTTCCGGCTAATTCCGGCCCCTACCGGGTCATCACGGACAAGGCTGTGCTGAGTTTCAGCGCCGAGACCAAGCGTATGCAGGTTGAAAGTCTGCATCCAGGCGTAAGTCTGGAAGATGTTCAGGAACACACCGGCTTCGAGCTGGGGCAGGCTGTTGAGATCGGCTCAACAGAACCGCCGCGGGCGGAAGAGCTCAGCGTGCTGCGGAACGAGGTCGATCCGTACCACTACATTATAGGACGGTAAGCGATGCACGAAGTGCTAATTGCCGGAGCAGTCCGGACGGCTATCGGAAAATTAAGCGGCAGCCTTGCCTCTACGCCGGCCCCTGAGTTAGGTGGAATTGTGCTGAAAGAGGCTATACGCCGGGCCGGTCTGTCTCCCTCGGACGTGGAAGAGGTTATTATGGGCCACGTGATTCAGGCAGGCACAGGCCTCAATTCAGCACGTCAGGCTTTGCTTCATGCTGAAATCCCGGTCTCGGTTCCCGGATATACGGTGAACAAGGTCTGCGCCTCGGGCATGAAAGCGGTAGCTCTGGGAGCGCTGGCTATCGCGGCAGGAGAGCGGAGGATAGTGGCAGTGGGCGGCATGGAGAACATGAGCGCCGCACCCTACCTGTTGGCCAAAGCCCGTCAAGGCTATCGCCTGGGAGACGGCGAGCTGCTCGATGCCATCCTGACCGACGCGCTGCAGGACCCAACTTGCGACTGCCATATGGGGATTACCGCTGAGAACCTCGCAGCGGAATTCAACATCAAACGGAAAGATCAGGATGCTTTTGCCGCGAACTCGCAGAGAAAAGCGGCACGGGCCATGCAGGAGGAACGCTTCTCGGCAGAAATCGTGCCGGTATCGATACCTCAGAGAAAGGGTGATCCCCTCCTGTTTCGGACCGATGAGTTTCCACGGCGAGACACAACGGTGGAGGCACTTGCAGCCTTAAAACCCGCGTTCAAGAAGGACGGCACCGTGACAGCCGGAAACGCATCCGGTATCAACGACGGCGCCGCGGCTATGATCCTCTTATCCGCCGAAGAAGCCCGGCAGCGAGCCATTGCCCCGCAAGCCAGGATCCTGTCCTACAGTTCGACGGCCATAGAGCCGGAGCGCATGGGTTTAGGACCGGTTGCTGCCACCCGCAGCGTCCTGGCGCAGGCCGACATGACCCTGACGGACATCGATATTATCGAGCTAAACGAAGCCTTTGCTTCCCAGTCTCTGGCCGTCATGAAAGAACTCGATCTGGACCCCGCCAGGATGAATCTCAACGGGGGGGCGATCGCCCTGGGTCATCCCGTAGGCGCCAGCGGCGCCCGCATACTGGTCACCCTCCTGCATATCATGGCTCAGCATAAAAAACGGCTGGGACTGGCCACCCTCTGCGTCGGAGGGGGGCAGGGAATGGCGATGATCATCGAGGCGCTGCAGCATAACTCCGGCTTATGTCGCAATCCTGTAGATGGCTGAATGAATCTCTCGCCTGAAATCGACTATCTTCGCTGCGGTGGCTTCCCTTCCCAGGTGCACACGGTTGGTCAGGACAACAACCTTCAAGCCCGCTTCCGGGTCTACCCAGACGCTTGTGCCGGTAAACCCGGTGTGGCCGTAGGAGTTTTCCCCGTAGTCGATTCCTGCCGGGGAGTCCGTACTTTGCATCATGAATCCCGCAGACCGCCTCTCGTTCATGCCCTGGGTCTGGCAGCTCGTTATCAATCGGACCGCCTCTTCCGTTATGATGGGAACACCCCTTAAGACTCCACGATCAGTGAAGAGGGACAACAGCTCGAGGACTTCTGCGGCCGTGCCGAAAAGTCCCGCATTCCCCGCATCGCCGCCAAAACAACAGGCGTTTTCATCGTGCACCTCACCCCGAATCCACCGCTTCCGCCACGGACAAAACTCCGCGGCTGCTGATCTTACCTTAACAGCGGCAGGGGGGTTAAACATCATGTTCGAGAGACAACCGGGTTTTGCTATAATTTCCTCGAAAAGCTTCCCGATTCTCATTCCTGTCAACCGCTCGAGAAGAATTCCGAGAATTAAATATCCCGTGCAGCTATAAACGACCTCGGCGCCCGGTCGATAAGCACGTTCAACAGAGAAGAGCTCGCTCTCAGCTTTTTTTGCGTCCACAGCGGCCGGATCGGGGAATCGTTTATAAATAGCAGGATCGGCGGTAAGACCCGATGTGTGAACCAGAAGCTGGAACAAACTGACCTTTCCGTTTAACGGGCCCAGCTCAGGGATAAAGTCACCGATCTTTCGATCCAGTCCTATTTTTTCCCTTTGCAGGATATGCATAACCAATACAGCGGTGGAGAGAGGCTTGGTCAGCGAAGCCAGGTCAAATATTGTGTCCCCGGTCATTAACTCTCTCACAGGGAAGAGCTGCCGGTGACCCTTTACCAACCGCAGGACAACTTCCCGGTCCTTTTCGACAAGCATGACAATGCCCGGGAAAGCTCCGTTATCGATGGCCGATTTCACTATTTCCTCGATTTTCCCGCTCATATTGTTATAGTACCTTGAATGAACCATGCATGAAAACTCCTTCCCATTTCCCCGGGCCTGTATTAAACTGTTTTCCCGAAGAGGAAGCCTCTATGCCCAAAGAAAAACTCAACCTGGCCATCGACTCGGGCGCCACCACCGCCAGTTGGGCCCTCTTTGAAGAACCAGGGCTTCCCCTTGCTGCAGGTAAAACCGGCGGTGTCAATTATACAGGGCAGGGCCGAAAAGGGCTCGAGACGCTCTTCGACTCACTGGCCGGGAACATGGATCCGCAGTGCATTAAAGCCATCGGACTTGCCATAGCCGGCGCCGGAAGGGAAAACATAAGAGCGAAAGCGCTGGATGGCCTGGCGCAGATCCTGCCGTCCTCTTTCCCTGAAGCCT
>CBDUZM010000173.1:0-6736 GCA_965371685.1 uncultured Spirochaetaceae bacterium
GCGCCGGACTCACCCCTGATCAACCTGATATACGCTTCGCGCGCTTAGCCGGAAGAGTATACCTCGTCCTTCAACACCGCCGGTCAGGAATTTCACCCAGCCCCGAAGGTCTGTCAAATATTTTTCTATTTATAATATATCATCAGACTGCGGGGTTTGACAAGTCAATGCGAACCCTTTATCTGTTCCGCTCGATCCGATATAATACGCCATGGATACAGTAAGAATTGGAATCGTTGGATCGAAATTCGCAGCAGATTTCCACTGCGATGCATACAGCCGTAACGAACATGCCCGGATCACGGCAGTCGCCGCGATCGACAACCTGGAAGCGATCTCAGGGAAATGGGATATCCCGTACACCTACGAAGATTATAATGAGATGATGAAGCGGGATGACATCGACTTAATTTCCGTTTGTTTGCCCAATTTCCTGCATCACGATGTTGTAATCGCCGCTTCCAATGCCGGGAAGGATGTTGTCTGTGAAAAACCGCTGGCTACCACTGTTGAGGACGGCAGGGAGATGATCGAAACCTGCCGGAAAAACGGCACCAGGCTGATGTATGCTGAGGACTGGTGTTTTTCACCTGCATTGAAGAGAGCAGGGGAACTGATCGGGGAGGGAGGGATTGGCCGTGTTCTATACGCCAAGGCCAAAGAAGTTCACAACGGGACCCACTCGCCCTTCGCCAAAGACAAAAAGATGTGCGGAGGAGGCAGTTTTTTGCACCTGGGGGTGCATCCTATCGGCTATATGCTCTATCTTATCGGCAAGGGTAATAATCCGGTGGTGGAAGTTACAGGGAAGATGACCGGCGGTCTGGAGCAGAATTTTATGCACAAAGACAATGGCGGCGAAGATTTCGGGATGGGAATGATGCGGTTCAAGAACGGGGAATTCGCCTTCGTGGAAGGAAACTACATCACTGCCGGCGGGATGGATGATAAGGTAGAGATTTATGGGACCGAAGGGGTACTCAAGGTGGATCTTACTTTCAGCTCTCCCGTTTCCTGCTACTCGAGGCCGGGCATATCCTATTCTATCGAAAAAACGGACCATAATCTGGGGTGGACTAAACCGGCGGTGGATGAATTCTACAATCTTGGATACGTTCCGGAGCTAGAATACTTTGTGGATTGTGTTCGCAGCGGTAAGGATATTTTTTATGGTGTGAACGGCGAGGCCGGCCTGGCCTGTCTGGAGCTCGTTCATGCATTCTACGAATCGAACAGGACAGGAAGAACGGTAACCGGCAGCTGGATCTGATCCGACAGGTATGCGGCGGCTACTCGGCTCTATTACCGGAATGGACCTGAGAAGGAAAGTAATTGTACTGTTTCAGGTCGATGGGCTTAGCCATAACTGACCACGGAAGTTCAAGCTCCGAAGGCATTTTAAACTCATCGTAGCATCGCCTGAAATCGTCTTCGAGGCCGGAAACCGCAGTAAAGCAGTCGCCATCCCTTTGCACTTTCTTTATCTTCGGTTTTTCAAACTCGATAATTCCTGTTGAGGATTCCTGGGCGCCATTCATACAGAGAGTTTGAGACAGGGCGGCGGCCGGCGGGCAGAAAATTTCTTCCCGTCCCCGTACTGCATTTACAATATTCCAGAGTTTATTCCGGATTCCCTTATTGGGATTGCCGTAATCCACCTCTTTCCCGTCCGAGAGCCGGCCTGTCAGCCTTTCGTCACCATGTCCATACGAGACATACCCCTCTTCAAAAACGTATTCTATCAGCGGTCCCTCCTGGATCTCTACCGCATGGCTTGTCAGGAAGAGAAGGGGAACTCCGCCGTCGGTCAGGCACATCAAGGCACATGTGTCATAATTCTCGATGTCGTTCGCCCGGTAGAGCTCGGCAGTGACTTCCGCGGGACGAGCGCTGGTATTGGGTTTATCCCCGAGACAGAAGAACATATTGTGGAGGTAGTGGGCGGTTGCGTTGTTGACGGGGCTGTCCAAAACCAACTTTCCGTCGGAGGTTGTTATCCTTCCTGCCCAATCGTTTCTTTTATAGTAAGATGATGCCCGGGGCCAGAGAACCAGGGTTTTCATTCGAAGAGGCTTTCCGTACAAACCTCGCAGTATGTCCCGCTTGAGATTCTGCACGGCTTCAGAATAGGACCACTGGTAGCCGACGGCCACCGCTTTTTTTTCGGCCGCTTCCGAGATCTCTCTTGCGTCCTGGATCGTTGCCGCCAGAGGTTTCTCACAGAGCACTCCGGCAACATTCTTCAGGCAGTCCATGGTCTGCGGATGATGGCAGTGAATGGGAGATGAAATAACAGCCAAATCCGCTTCCCCGCTGCTGAAAAAGGATTCCAGGCTGTCGTGGAAATTGATACCCATCTTGGAGAGAGCCTTGAAACCGGAGGCACGGTCCGCAAAGGGATCGACAACGCCGGCGATGGTACAGCTATGTTTCGCCCCTTCTTCCAGAAGCGCGGATACATATGTATCTCCATATCCGCCTATTCCAACAAGCAGAATCCGTATTTCTTCCCGATTAAATCCGCGGTTCATGACGTTTTCTCTTATTTAGCGGATTCACCGGAGATGAATACGCGGTCAATGGAAAAGCGATAGTTACCCGGCTCTCCCTCAATTTCGGCCACGATCAAGTCCGCTTTTTTCTCAGGAACTATCGAGCCTATTTCCTTATCAAATCCAAACAGCTCAGCCGGATTCAGAGAAAAGAGCCGGCAGGCGAGGGGGAGGGCTTGATCGAGACTGTAAGGAACCTCCTGCTCCCGTTGAAAGTACGCCTTTCTGTCCCCTGTAAAGAGGTTCAGGATATTGTTGAAGCCACGGTCCAAGGAGGTCATCGAACCGGCCAGCGTGTTTTCCCTGTCTGCGATCCATAACGCTCCGTCTCTTACAACACGGTCTTTTACCCTGGCGCCGTCTTCTAAGTTCGATCCGGTCAGATGATTCGAGTCGGAGATGCCGATCACGTGCTCAAGGGAAAAGCATTTGATAAATGTGTTGATCCAGTGGGGATGTACATGGCTGAAATCGCAGATTACCTCCCCGTAAAGGGAGGGTCCCAGCTCGAAAATTCCGTCGAGAGCGCCTCCGCTCTTGAAATTCTGGCTCATGGGCCCGTTCCCGCAGTGAACGACGACAAGGGTTCCGGCTTCATGGGCCTTGAGGAGCTCCTGCCTGGTGCACCCGGTGTGACCGACGGTGGGAAAGAGACCACGGTCGGACAGATATCTCATCAGTTTAAAAGCCTCTTCACCCCATTCAGGCGCAATCAACACCTTTTTTATGAAGCCTCCTGAGAGCTCCTGAAGCTCTTCGAATATCTCCACAGAGGGATTGAGGTAATTTTCGATTTCCTGAGCCCCGCCGTATTTCGGATCTTTTAGAAAGCTGCCTTCCAGATCTATTCCGAGGAGCCTGGCCGCATTGGGCGCCGATGCTTCCATGAAACGGCGTGCTTCTACAAGGAAGTGTTTCAGCATCTCCATGGGGACAGCCGAGACTGAAAGGAAGGATGAAGTTACCCCAATCCCGGGAAGATGCCGCATGATATTATGAACGGCATCGTCATAGTCTCCCGCCGGATCGAATGTCCGGGGATCTATTTTTCCCTGAGTACAGGAGTAGTAGTTGATTCCATGCATGTGGGTTTCAAAAAATCCGGGAAGTATGTACTTACCGCTGCAGTCGACGGTCCGGGTGTCGCCTGCATCTTCATGTGACTCACCGATTTTAACAATTTTGCCCCTGTCCAGGAGGATATCCCCCGGTATGACCCGATCCTCTGTAACAATTGCTCCGTTTCTAAGGATTGTTTTCATTTCTGTACCCTCAGGTAAGATCCTGCACCGCAACCGGTTTTCCCTCTTGAGAGATACTTCGGTTCACCGCCAGTCCGACAAGCACGGCCTGGATACCGTCCTCCAGCTCTGCCATCTGACCGAGAGGATCTTCCTTCTGAGAATCGCCGAACAGATACGCCCTCAGTTTTTGATCGGATCCTCCGTGGCCCCCTTCTCCGGAAGGCCTGGTAAGATTCTCTGATTCTTCGTCGGGTCGATAGAGCATCAGGCTCAGAGAGCTGCCTCCGCCGCTGTTGTCGAGGCTTTTATTTTGCGCCTTGTGTCCAACCGACCAGCTGGTGTCGATTGCGCTGGTGTACTCGAGACGTCCGAGGGTGCCTTCTACGAATATGTCGGTTGCTTCGTAGCTTGCATAGGCAATAAGAGAGTATCCGGCTTCGATACCGTTCCGGTAGGTAATTGCTGCGTTCACCGTATCGTATATGTTGATGTCTGAATCGTAGACACAGCCGTCGCGATAGTATCCATCGGTTTTTTCCACATCCCGGTAGAGGAGCTTCTTCCTGTGATCTTCAAACACGTCGACATAGAAAGGGCATTTTTTCGCATGGGAGCAGCCGGAACAGCGGCTGCCCCTGAAAGGACCGTTTTTCCCATAGAAAGCCAGCCTGCCCGAAGCGATAACCCTCTCAGGCAGGGAGTTCGTGAACCAGTTGATTAAATCGAAGTGATGGCTGGCCTTGTGGATCATCAATCCGCCGCTGTTTTCCATTTTTCTATGCCATCTGCGGAAATAGTCCGCGCCATGAAAGCGGTCCAGCAGATCTATAAACTGTATATGCAGTATCTTTCCAATCCGGCCGGACAGTATCACTTCTTTCATCTTTTCGATGTTGGGATCGAAACGCATATTATGGGTAACCTTGACTTCAGCGGAGGAAGAATCAGCAGCCTCGCGTATGCTGCGGGCCTGCTCCGCTGTTGTGCATAGTGGTTTTTCGCAGAAGACGGCTGCTCCCCGTTTTAGCGACTTCACGACATACTCTGCATGGCTTGAGTCCATTGTGCATACGATAACACGATCCGGATTTACCTGATCCATCATACGGGAGAAATCTTCGTATACCGGTATTTCAAGTGAAGACGGTATTTCCTGACCGACGATCCTTTTAGCGGCAAGAGCCCGGTCGTGGTTGCTGTCATATAGTCCGGCAACTTCAGCGCAGTTCTTAAAATCCTGAAGTAAAGGGGTGATAAACATACTGACTGCCCGTCCGCCGGTTCCGACAACAGCATATTTTTTCATCTTCATTAATCGTGCTCCCTTATAATGGATAACATTTCCTGCATGAAAATTAAATATTTATAGCCTGAAAAGTCAAGCGGATCAGTGATGAACCGCGGGACCATACCATTCTTTTTTGGGAATTAACCTGGTTCCGTCACTGAAACCATCTTTACGCAGCTCGAGAAGCCTGACCAGCCTCCGGCGCCATGTCGCTGTTTCCTTGCGTCCGTTTTCCTCCTGCGAAAGATCGTGAAGCTCACGCGGATCCTTTTCAAGGTTGAAAAGCTGTTCTTCACCTGTCACGGCATACCATATGTACTTCCTTTTTCCATCTGTTAGATAGTGCATTCCATGCTCCAGGGCATAACATGGAGAGTGTTCACCGTGAAAGAATTCACGCCATTTCTCACCCCTTATTGCGCCCAGCACACTACGCCCGGTCACCTCTTGCGGGATATCCACTCCTGCGGCTTCCAGCAGAGTAGGCATAACATCCTGTAAGCCTACTACCTGGGGGAAGGCGCCTGTTTTGAGCTCTAAGCCTTCGGGGTAGCGGATGACAAACGGTATTCGGGCGGAGCCTTCATACGCGTAGCATTTTCTGTGAAGATGATGGTCTCCCATCATATCTCCATGATCGGCGGTAAAGAGGACGAGGGTATTGCTCCAGAGCCGGTCGCGCTGCAGCAATTCCATCAAGTGCCCCAATTGATAGTCAATATGGGTGATGCAGCCCATGTAACCGGCCAGCATTCTCCTGTTCTGTTCAGTCGTGAGTCTTCCCGCCCAGGCTGTCCTAGACAAGCCGGGCTGGGGGACTGCGTGTTTATCCGCCCATTCCCCAACGACAGGCTGGGGAAGGTCTTTGGCCATATACATATCCCAGAAAAACTTGGGAGGATCGTAAGGTGAATGAGGCCGGAGATGAGAGCACCAGACGAAAAACGGACGGGTAGGGTCACGGCGCCGGATCTGGTTCAGAGTTTCGGCAACCGTCCAGTTTGTCGAATGGAGCCTTTCATCGAGCTCCCAGGGTTTGGCAAGCCATCCATTGGAGTCTACTCCGCCGGAGCGTTCGTGCGCATAAGGACCTATCTCGTTTTGGAGCCATTGTAAATAGTCGTCTTTTCCTTCACGCAAATCGTGAGGCACAACAGTATGAAAGCCATAGAGCTTGCGGCGCGGATGAAGATTTCGCCAGCCGACATTGATACAGTGGTATCCTGCCCGGGCAAGACAGTATGCCAGGCTGTTTTTTTCATCCCATTCGCTGCCCTCGTATCCCACCAACCCGCATGTATAGCTTCCCTGGCCTCTAAGTAGTACGCGCCGTGCGCCGGTTGTCGAAGGAATTTCAGTATAAGCTTTCGGAAAATAGGCGCCCTGGTTGATAAAACTGTCAAGGTTGGGTGTTTCCACAATGGAATTTTCCGCAAGCCCGATAAAATCGCCGCGATGCTGGTCCGTAGTGAAAAGAATGATATTCGGTTTCTGGTTTTTCACGCCTCCGCTCCTCTGTGCATTTATCCGGTTTAGTATGACAGCAATGCGGGCTTTAGTCACATACATTTTATATGGAAGGCGGTATGCGAAAATCCGGATATGATAGCTTGAAGATGAACAAACCTTAAGAAAGGTTTATTCACTGATAG
>CBDUZM010000174.1:0-6731 GCA_965371685.1 uncultured Spirochaetaceae bacterium
CGTGACTCGCACTCTGCCGAAGGGAACACCGGACGATTTAAAGAGGGAAATGGCCTGGCTGGTGGATAAAGGCCCGAAGACTGGACTCTTCCTTGGCGGGTCCAGTTCCATCACTCCGGGAGTTCCTTGGGAAAATATTCAGACCTTGATCGAAGGTTTTAAATATTATCGAGAGCATGGCAGGTAACACTGCAGAAAGAATAAATGTCTTTTACCTGAATACATTCTTGATGTAAACCCTCAAGCTGTTGTACATTATGGACATGAACAAGGACGTAAGAGCGCTGGCTCAAAGGATAATCGACAATATCGCCACAGTGTTTGTGTCTAAAGAGACACAGATCAGGATGATGCTCATCGGTTTTATCTCCGGTCTTCATGTCCTCATAGAGGATATCCCCGGGGTGGGCAAGACGACTCTTGCCCGGTGTCTCGCGTCGAGTGTAGATCTGGATTTCGGACGTATCCAGTTTACCCCCGATCTCATGCCCGGGGATGTCGTCGGAATGACCATCTGGAACCAGGAGAAGAGGGAGTTTATCTACAAACCCGGCGCTGTCATGCATCAATTCATCCTGGCGGATGAGATCAATCGGGCTTCCCCTCGAACCCAGTCCAGTCTACTGGAGGCCATGGAAGAGGGTGCGGTTACCGTGGATGGAGTCACCCATTCTTTACCGGAACCTTTCTTTGTTATAGCCACACAAAATCCGGTTTACTTTATCGGCGCCTTTCCCCTGCCCGAAGCGCAGCTGGACCGCTTCGGTATTTCCTTCAGTCTCGGATACCCGGGCGGGGAGGATGAAACAGAAATCCTTACCCGGTTTCAAGTTTCGAATCCTCTTGTATCTCTTAAACCGGTATGTTCACCTGAAGACATAACGGCCCTCCGCCGGACAGTCAGAGAGATCTATGTGGATAGCAAAATTAAAAACTTTATAATCGGCCTGGCAGGTGAAACACGGAGAAATCCCAAAATCAAGTTAGGTCTCAGCCCGAGGGCGTCTCAGCATCTCATGCTGGCCGCCCAGACCGAATCACTCTTAAACGGCAGGGATTATGTAATACCGGAGGATGTTCTCGACATGTGCCAGCCAGTGTTTGCTCACCGGCTCGTTCTATCTGCCGAAGCTCTCATGGAAAACAGAAACTCTCATCAGGTAGTGGAGTCGATTAAGAGCCGGATTCCTATCCCAACAGGCATCAAGCCTAAGAGGGGAAGCGATTAGATGAAAACCATTGGAATTATCGGATTTGGCAACATGGGAAGCGCCCTTGCCCTCGGGTTGAAAGACAAGGGTTATACTGTAGCCGTTTCAGAACAGAAAGAGGAGCTCACCCGGCTCGCATCGGAGGAATACGGATTTGAAGTTTTTACAGCGGCAGGGGATATGATCAACATATCCGATCTCCTCGTTATCGCAGTAAAGCCGCAGGATATTGAGGATCTGGCCGCAGAAATAGGTTCGTCGCTTTCCTCCGCCAGGATTATCAGCATAATGGCCGGAAGGAGCATCTCGTACCTGACGAAGCTCCTCAAGCCGGCAGCCCTTGCCAGGTTTATGCCCAATCTGGCTGCAAGGGAGAGAAAAGCCATGGTGGGTATCGCGTTCAGTGACACGGCTGGACAGGATTTCAGGAACGACTGCCTCGCTGTGGCAGGCGCCATTGGCACGCCGTGCGAAGTTCCCGAGAAGCTCATGTCCGCCTTCACAGGTCTATCTTCCAGCGGTATCGCGTATGTTTTCTCCTTCCTGCACGCTATGGCCCTCGGCGGCGTAAAGGTTGGTTTTACATATGCAAAGGCCCTGGAGATAAGCGCGGGCACTGTCGACGGCGCTCTCGAGCTAGTCAGAAAGAGCGGCGAGAATCCGGTGGAGTGGGTCACGAGGGTGGCCTCACCGGCGGGGACAACCATCCAGGGAATCGCCGCCCTCGAGGAATCCGGTTTCAGCCACGGCATAATTCAGGCGGTTGAAAGGGCATCGAAGAGAGCCGAGGAGCTGGAAAGCTGATCTCCACGGATCGAGAACAGAAATCTATATATTAGAGAGGGAAAAAATGAAGAGGATACCTGTCGTTGGTTTATTACTGCTTCTGCTCTTCCTGGCCGGCTGCTCCGGACCGGTGGAATTGGAAGGAGTTTACTTGATGGATAAATATGAAGGTGAACATGAAACACTGAAAACCTTTGTTGACAGCCTGGGTTACTACGTGGAGGCGGCAGCGGACGGCTATAACTTTACCCCGATTGTCCTCCAGGATGGTGAGCTCATTGCCCTTAGCGAAGAGCCCTGGGGCCTCTTAAAGGCGAAAAACAACAAATACAAGGTATTCCTGTACATCGGGGATCTTTTCGGGGTCGTTAACGGTCAGGAAGCTATGGAGGCGGAGCTGAACAGGGAATCTTTTGTGTTCAATTACTACATGAATTTAAGAGCCCGGGATGACAGCTTGAAGGGAAAAATCGAGGGCGATGGTCATTCGGATACCGTACATCTTAAAAAAATTGAAACCGGAACTCAGTAAACCTCCCGTCAGGCCAGGTGGGTGTCTCAGACAGGTTCCATAATATCAAAGCCGGTCCACTTTTTTAATACATCGGGCACGGGGACGCTCCCGTCTTCGTTCTGCAATTGTTCGCATAAGGCCGGTAGAACCCGGCTTGTAGCCAGCCCCGAAGCGTTCAAGGTGTGGAGAAACTCATTGTTGCCCGTTTCTTTCCGCTTGAAACGCATGTTTCCCCTTCTCGCCTGATAATCGGTTGCATTGGAGGCGGAGCAGACCTCTTTGTATTCCTTAATGCTGGGCATCCATACCTCTACATCATATGTCCTGGCCATGGAAGCGGAGGCATCCATGGCGGCAAGCAGGCTTACCCGGTAATGCAGTCCAAGGTCCCTTACGAGTCTCTCCGCCTTTTCCAGCATCTCCACGAGGGTTTTATCCGATACTTCCGGCAGCGTGTACTGGAAGATCTCCACCTTATTGAACTGGTGCCCGCGGATCATCCCCCTCTCGTTCGTTCTGTAGCTGCCTGCCTCTCTTCTGTAGCAGGGGGTGTATGCGAAGTACTTCTTTGGAAGCTCCTCCTCCCTCAGCATTTCGTCCCTGTGCATGCTGGACAGGGCTGTTTCGGCGGTGGGTAAAAGAAAGGAGCTGCCTGCTTCCGGCCTGCCCGCCTCCTTCCTGCCCGCCTCCTGCCCGAGCAGAAAGACATCCTCTTCAAATTTAGGGAATTGGCCGGCGGTAAACCCGCATTCATAGGTAAGAATATGGGGAGGAAGAATAAATTCATAGCCGTCTGCCCTGTGCTCTTCGATGAAATAATTGAGAAGAGCCCATTCCAGAACAGCTCCACGGCCCCGGTACAGCCAGAAGCCATTGCCTCCCAGCTTTACCCCCCTCTCGTAGTCGATCAGGCCCAGCCGCCCCACAAGATCCATATGGTCCTTTGGCACAAAGCCGAACTCCCTCTTCCCGCCGCTGACACGGATGACCGTATTGTTTTCTTTACCGCCCGAAGGCACATCATCGGCCGGAATATTGGGAAGCACCTCCAAAAAGCCCTGTATGCGGCGGTCCAGTTCGTTCCTTGCCGTATCCAGGTTCTTGATCCTGCCGGCAACCTTCTTCATCTCCACAATAAGGCCGGAGGTATCCTTCCCCTGCTTCTTAAGCCGTGGAATTTCAGAAGAAACCTTGTTCCGTCCGGCTTTTAGATCGCCGGATTCGGCGATGAGCTTCCTTCTCTCCACATCCCACCGGAGCAGTTCGGTAAAATCCACAGCCGCCATCCGCTTCGAAAGCGCCTGTTGAATTTTTTGAGGATTTTCTCTGATTAAATTTATATCAAGCATTGAGTTATAAACCGCCCGGGATGTATTTCGGGGCTCAAGAGACGTAAGCTTAAAACCAGGTGAACTACTGTAGTATTTTCGCTGTATCTAACGGGTTTTCTTAGTCAGTTGTGAGTTAAGGGATGCCTTATATTCGTCATACCGGTAGGCATCCTTTTTTTCCATGTCATCTCTGACATTACCGTCCAGCTTTGCCAGGCAGGCGGGGCAGAAATCTTTGCTCTTAATGGTATCATACCGCATGTTCCGGGTATTCCACGACCAGTTTCTCGTTGCATTCGGAATCGGTTTCTTACACATATCACAGATAATATTCGTCATATTTAAAACCTCGTTGAGATAGTATGATCTACAGCTAAAGTTTACACCATCTTCATCTTTTTGTCGAGGTTCTTTTTCTAATTTTCTCTTCAATTCATTTTTTTTTACAATTGTCTAAGTGCCGATTATATTAATAATATGAACAGAATGAAAATTGGTTTTCTTACATTAGATTCCGGCTCTCCCTGCCGTGTCGTAGCAGAGCTGGGAACCTCTCACAACGGAAGCCTTGACAGGGCATTCCGGCTGGTGGACGCGGCGGCTGAAGCGGGAGCGGACGCCGTTAAGCTGCAGTTTGTGATAGCCGATGAGATACTTCACCCATTAACAGGAGAGGTGGAGCTCCCCGGCGGGAAAATACACCTCTACGAACGTTTTAAGACGCTGGAAAAGCCGCCGGAATTTTACCGGGAGATAAAAACCTACGCAGAGAGCAATGGGCTCCTTTTCCTATGCACCCCCTTTGGGATCGAAAGCGCCAGGATCTTGAAATCCCTGGGGTGCCCTGTTCTGAAAATAGCCTCCCCTGAGCTCAATCATGTTCCTCTCTTGAGAGAGGCGGCATCTTACAGGCTACCCCTGATTCTCTCCACCGGAGTCTCCACTCTTGAAGACATCGAGAGAGCTCTGCGTATAACCGGCCGAAATGTCGTTCTCCTCCACTGTGTCACGGCCTATCCCGCACCGGAAGAGGAGTACAATCTTCGCCTGATTCCCAACCTCCGGAATATATTTTGCGTTTCTGTCGGTCTTTCCGATCACTCCCGGGATCCCGTATTGGTTCCGGCAACGGCGGCGGCTCTGGGCGCATCTCTCGTGGAAAAGCATTTCACCCTCTCCGGAAACGGGGAAGGTCTTGATGACCCTATCGCCCTTTTACCGGAAGAGTTTCATCGAATGGTCGAAGCCATAAGAAGAGCGGAGCGTATGGAATGGAGCGAGCTCTCTGCCTGGCTTGAAGATGAGTACGGCAAAGTCGCCTTTGAAGAGGTACTGGGAACGGGAAGCAAGGTGCTGGCGCCTTCGGAGCTGGAAAGCTACGGAAGAACCAACCGGTCCATCCACGCCTTGAGGAATTTGGAAGCGGACGAAAAACTTTCCAGAGAAAATATCGCGGTACTGCGAACCGAAAAAAACCTCGAAGCGGGATTGGCGCCGGCTTTCTGGGATAAAGTGCTGGGCAAAAGAACCTGCCGTTCAGTACCGTCGGGGAAGGGTATTGCCTGGGAGGATCTTCTTCATGAGTGATCGGCGCCCCAGAGGGCTTCCCTAAGGCCTGAATTCCTGTTTATCCTTCGACCGACCGCTTCTCGAAAAACCTTTTCTTTTCCCCAGATCTCAAGCCTCTCCCTTGCCCGGGTAATGCCTGTATAGATAAGCTCCCGGGTAAGTATTTCACCGGCGGAGGGGGGCAGCAGAAAGAGCACCTCGTCGAACTCCGAACCCTGGCTCTTGTGTACAGTCATGGCAAATACGGTCTCGTGTTCCGGCAGCATGGGAGGCGCCAGCCTCCTAAAACCACCATGGCCGTCCGGAAAGTAAATTATTACCTCACCTTCCCCTTCCGGCGAAGGCATCGTAATTCCCACGTCCCCATTGAAGAGCTTCATGCTGTAGTCATTCTTCGTTATCAGGACAGGCCGTCCTGCATACCAGCGGCGGTAAGGATTGATCAGGCCTGCCCTTCCAAGCCGTTTTTCAATCATCCGATTCAGTGATTCCACACCAAAAGGACCCCTGCGAAGAGCGCAGAGTACGCGAAAACAGTTGAAGCGGGAAAAAGCTTCTCCCGGATCCTTCGCTTCTAAATAAGGAATGAATGCCTCTACTATCTTCCCTTCAAAATGCCGTCGCATCTCCCCGGCGTCACTGTAACCCCGCCACTGAACGTCACCGCCTTCCATGAGCCGTTCCAGGGCTTCATCTCCATCCCCCCGGTTTACCGCTCTGCTTACAGACCCGATACCGCCGGCAAAGCGGTAATTTTTCTTCAGAAGGACGATTGAGTCCCTCAAGGGATTCACTGCTCCTTTTTCTTCATTCAGACGCCTGCCGGTAAGTTGATAGATCGTGCTGCTGAATGAAGGGGAGTATCCCATCTGCTCACAATCCCCGCAGACGTCTCCTAAGACAGCCCCCGCCTCCACAGAGGAAAGCTGATCCTTGTCTCCCAGCCATACGATCCGCACGCCGGAAGGGAGGCCCGTCATGAGCCTCGACATAAGGCTTAAATCGGCCATAGAAGCTTCGTCAACCACAACAGCATCCCGTTCAGTCGATTCTGTGCGGGAGAGCTCATGCAGCAGGCGGTGAACGGTCATACCCTGTGCAAGGATAGCGCCGCAGCTTTCCTGTATCGTATCGGCCAGCTTCGCCGCAGCCTTTCCCGTTGGAGCGGCCAGGGCGACATTGAGAGGCCGGCCGCCGGCCTGGCTTTCCAGAAGCTCCAGGATCCTGGCTGCGAGGTAGGTTTTCCCTGTGCCCGGACCGCCCGAAATAACACAAAACCCTTTCAGGACGGCTGTCGCGGCAGCGAGCATCTGCAGATCG
>CBDUZM010000175.1:0-6673 GCA_965371685.1 uncultured Spirochaetaceae bacterium
TCGTTGTTCCTAAGTCGATACCAATTATTCTTGCCATTTTTAATCTCCTTGGCTTTCTCCAGCTTCTTCTTTGCCTATATTATCAGCTTTAACTTTTATTTTAGGCTGCGATACTTTCACTTTTGCCGGTCTAAGAACTCTCTCATGATAAAAGTAACCTTTTTGATAGTCCTCTTTTACGATCGGAAGTTCACTATCTTCGTCTTCTTCTATGGCGATTGCCTGATGCTTATCAGGGTTAAATTCTTCACCTAAAGAGTCGAAGCGTCTCAAACCCCACTTTTTCTCAAGCATCGAAGTCAGCTGCTTCTCTATGAGCACAATACCGGAATGAAAAGCAGTGAAGTCCTTCGATTCGTCGGCTGAAGCTATGGCTCTCTCAAAATCATCTATAACAGCAACAATATCGAGGAGCAGCATTTGATTGGCATAGCGAATAGATTCTTCCTTTTCTTTCGCTATCCTCTTTTTGAAATTTACATAATCCGCCTGTTTTCGAAGCAGTTGGTCCTTAAGGTCATTGATGTCCAATTCCAGTTCTTCAGTGTTCGTAGAGAGATTATCCTTCTCAGCTTTCTCAGGTTTTAGGACTCTCTCTTTTCCTTCTGCCGCCGCGTTCTCTTCCTGCGTCTCAACCTTCTCCGTTTTTACGAAATCCACCGGCATCGCGTTCTTGTCTATATTTTTAACAGGTATGGATTCAGACTTATCCTCCGATTTTTTCTTTTTTGCCATACGAACCCCTGGAGTTATTTATGCTTTAAAGCTAAAATAATAAGGCGGGTAACCACGGTCAAGCTTTTTTTTACCTAATCAAGAGCCGGATTTCTTTGCAGTCGGCCGTTTACTCAGTATTTCGATCGGATATCCCGATTTCATTTAGAATTCAACAGATTATACACTATCCATCCTTATGCCATAGAGATAGAAAAACAGGATGGCTACAGCGAGATAGATAAGGTAAAGGATAAGCAAAATCCAGCCTTTCCACCGTTCTAACCGGTATTTCCGTCGTGCGAAAACCAGTAGTATAACAACGAAAACAAACATCGAGGGATAGGAAAAGTATATAAATTGGTTGGTCACACGTATCGGATTTATCGTGGAAGCGGCGCCCACAATCCACAGAAGATTCAGTATATTGGCGCCTACAATATCCCCCAGGGCCAGGTCTCCATGCCCTTTCCGGCAGGCCACAAAACAGGTAGCTACCTCAGGCAGGGATGTTCCTATTGCCACGATTGTCAGACCGATTATAGCCTCTGATACACCGAATGTTGTAGCGATATTTTTCGCCGAATCCACTAAAAACCGGCTCGCCAGTATGACTCCTGCCAGCCCTCCGATAAATCTCAATACTTGCAGCGTTAAACCACCCGTCTTGATATGCTCCTGAATTTCTTCATTGAGACTTTCTTCAGTGGCTTTGTTTTTTCTTCGCTTCTCATCAATGAGGATAAATGACATATAACCAATCAGAATACCCAGAAGAAGAATCCCTTCCCAGCGGCTTACCACACCGTTGGCTACAAGGATAAATGAGAGGACCGAGATACCCAGTAGAAAGAAACCGTAGATATTTATTGTACGGGAATGAACTAAAACAGCAGCCGGCGCCACGACAATACCAAGCCCAAGCGCCAGACCGTTATCCGCAATTACCGACCCCACTGCATTACCCAATGCAATTCCAGGCAGTCCTTCGACGGCGGAAATAATGGAGACAGTGAACTCAGGGGTCGTCGTGGCAAAACCTACCAGCACAATACCAATTATTATCTTCGGTATTTTGAATCGGTAGGCAATCGCAACTGATCCATCTACAAGGAGGTCCGCACTCTTTGTCAGAACAGCAAAGCATACAGCTATAACTACAATGTTTAAAAGCAGACTGCTTTCCGGAATGATTCCCATTAATTCATCCTCAAATTGATATGTTCAACCTACACCGGTTATTTCGCCTGAGGCGCCAATTCGAGAATGAGTTCGACCTCTCCCCGGCTGACATTGGTAGTCTGAGCGATCTCCTTCGGTTTCCACCCCAGCTCAGCCAGTTTGATTACTGTCTGGCGTTTATTCAATGGGGGCGCTCCCCTCTCTTTGCTGACATCAGCTTCAGCTTTAAGTAAGGTCTTCAGTAAATTTACCTGGTCCTGCGCTTCCTTACTCACCGATTCAAGCCTGGTTTCCGTCTTTGCCAGCCATTCCCTTGCCGATTGGAGTTTATTCATCCTCTCCTCGATGTCTGAAAGAGATTGATCCAGGAGTTCGACATTTTCGATGACAATGTCAGCTTTCTCTTTCTTGGAGGAAAGCAGCTCCAGCGTTCCGCTCAATCCCTCGATTTGAGGATAGAAACTCCGCATAGTGGTATCAGTATCTTTGAGTTTTTTCTCAAGATTTTCCAATATCTTGAAATTTTTCTCAACCCCTGCTGCTGTGCTGTCAAGTACATTCCGTTTCTTTTCCAACCTCGAATACCGGGATTCAACCTCTTCCTCCAGTGATTCAACCTCTCTTATTTTTACCTGAATCTCCTCGAGAAGATCGCTGTTCGTTGTAATGCTTTCAAGCTTGCTGCCAACAGACTGTGAAAGGTTGACCAGCCTGTTATAGTTCTTCTCCAGATCGTCAATTCTTTTCCTTTCCGACTGAAAACGGGACAATTTAGAGGAGGTGTCTTCAACAAGAGAGCGGGTGTTTCGAAACTCCGCTTCTATTATCTGCATGTCTTTTCTCTGCGGTTCTAAAAGGGTTAAATTTTTTCGAAGCTCCCCGATATTTCTCTCAAGATCAATTTTAAGAGTGTCGGCTCTCTTAAAGAGCTTGGTCTGAGAAAGAAATTCCTTCTGTTGCTGCCCAATGCTCTCCAGTTTCATATCCAAAGCCTTGTAATCCTCTTCTATTTTCCCAAAAAGCTTGCTTCGAAGTATTTCCGCTTTTTCTTTTATTTCGGAGCTTATATTCCTGAACACCTCCACCTGCTCTTCCATTGCACCCCGTATATCGTCGCTCTTCAGCTTAAAATCCTGTTCCAGTTCACTATGTCTTCTCTCAAAATTTGTGAAAGCGGTATCCGATTTCTCATCAAGCTGTTTCTTGAGAACAACAATTTTCAACTGTATTTCAACCAATTCATTCTTGAGAGTTGATCTTTCCTCCTGGTTGTTACGGATCAAATCATCCTTCTGTTCAGTAAACTCATCTTGCAGCTCCTGAAGACGGGATTTCAGGACTTCTGTTTGCTTTCTCTCGATCGCTTCCCTATCGGCAACGTGAAGCTCGGTTATGTCACGTATTTTAGCGGCAACTTCTTCCTGCCAGGATTTGATCGATTCTGCCGTCCCCTGCATTAAGCCCTCGGTCCGATCTTTCTCAGTAATTCTCTGCTCATTCAGCTTTTTTGCAAATGAGTCCATGTCCCCACTGATACGGGTCGAAATTTTCGCCATTGCTTCCCTAAGGCTGTTTTCCAGAACCTTAATATCTTGATTCACTTCTTCCAGTTTATCGAAACGATAGCCTGCTTCACCTTCGTATTCTTCAAGGCGCCGTTCAACTTTTCCGATAACCGTGGATTCAATATTTTCCAGTGAATTATCCATTTGCTTTTTTACCTGTCCGACTTCGTCTTGAACACCTGCTTTTAACTCTGAAAGCGAACGTATCTGTTCTTTCATCGCCTGCTGCATTTCTGTGAGGTTATTACTCAGCTCCAGATCCGACTCCTTGAGATTCTGGGCTATTTCGGCCTGCCATACGGTTACATCAGAGCGGGTATCCCCAAACAGCGTAACCAGATCTTTCTTGCTTTCCTCCAATTTCGTAGATAAAGCTTTGAACCTGCCTTCCATGCCTTGCTGAAAATTAGTCGTGTTTGCCTCTATCCTCTCTTTTAAAAGTAAAAATGCTTCGTGTTCCAGGTTTTCGCCGCGCTGAGCAGCTGCTTCCAGGCTTTTTTTATAGCTCAACTCAAGCTTTGTCAGATCGGTTTCAAAAGCATTAATTTTCTCCTGCAGCTGTTGCTCCATGCCGCTATTCTGTTCCTGCACCTGATGAAGACTCGCCTCGATATCCTCCTTTGCTCTTTCATTAGAGTTCTTTATCAACATCAGCATCTTTTTTATCCGGGCTTCCAGAGTTGCGCTGACATTACCACTTGTCTCCTCTGCTTTTAGGAAAAATTTTTCAGAAACAGCTTTCAGGTTTTGTAATGTCTCCTCCTCCATGGCTTCCCGCCGATCGACCAATATTGAAATATGTTGGGAGAAAATTTGAACCTTGTCGTTGCTCTCGTTTACGAATTGAGTAAGCTGCTCGATCCTGTCCTCTGCTTCCTGTTTCTGAATAGAAGCCACCCGTGTAAGCTGTTCATGGTTTTTCCGGCTCAGCTCTGCCAGGATTTGAGGAATCTTTTTCTCTATGCGCACGACTCTGGTAGTGGCCTCTTTCAACCGCCCGCCCAGATCATCTACCACGGCGGATTCATTTTTAATGGTCTGAAGATTTTCTGCCACCAATCTCTGGTATTGCTGCTTAATTTCGTTCCTCAAAATTTTCGTGTTGGCTTCGATTCTTTCTCTCACGCCTTTAAAAGCTTTATCTTCAAGACCTTCTCCCGCTTTTGCCACTTTCTCCAGCCGTTCATTGAAGGACGATTCCATGTTTGACAACTCGCCCGTGTACGCGGAAAATTTTCTGTCCAGCCCAGTTGTCATCGAAGCAATCTGCTGCCTGTAACCGGAAAGGACTTCATTCATACTATCTTTGAATTCAATGCCTTTTCTGTCAGATTCTTCGAAAAGGCTCTCCATTTTCAGATCCAACTCGTCAGTGAGAGCCGTCCTTGTCTCCTCGGTTTTAAGGATAAATCGCTCTGATATCTTTTCCAGATTCTGGACAGTCTCCGACTCTATTCTCCCCCTGCGTTCTTCAAGATCGGAAAAGGTATCGGTAAAGCTCTGAACCTTCTCTTCCGCCTGGTTTATCTCCCCCGAGAGATGCTTGAGCTGCTCATCGAAGCTCTGTGTCAACCGGGACGCAGTTCTTTCTAGTTGAGTTTTATTCGATTTATTTAACTCCTCCACAACAGCTGGAATATTCTTTTCAATCTGAATTAACCTATCGGCAGCTTCTTTCATCTTCTTATCGAGAGCGTTCACCCAGCCCGCTTCTTCCCTGATTTTCTGCAGGTTAGTCTGTACGAGATCTCTTCGCTGCTGGTTCATCTCCTTCTGCAAGCTTATCGCATGCTCATCTATTCTTTTCTTCAAAGCTTGAAAGATACTGAGCTCGAGAGCTTCCCCTTTCTTTGCGGCTCTTTCAAGCCTGTTAGTATAACTCGTTTCCAGAGATTCCACTTCCGCCTTGAAATCGTCCAATTTAACCTCGATTTCTGAGTGAAGGTTCGTATTCGATTCTTTGGCCCGGAGAATAAAGCGTTCGGATATCTTCTCAAGATTTTGAGCTGTTTCCAATTCAAGATCCTCACGACGGGTTTCCAGCTTGGTAATATAGGTGGAAAAATCCGTAATCCTCCTCTCCGTGCCGTTGAGCTCATCGGTAAATTCGCCAAGCTTCTCCTCAATCCCCGTTTTCATCCCTGCTGCTGCTTTTTCGAGCTGTTCCCGGTTCAGCTGACTCCATTCGTCCACCAGGCCGGGAACACGCTTTTCAATACGATACATCTGAGTGGATGCTTCCTTCAATCTTTTACCCAGGCCGTCTACGAATTCAGATTCACCGTGGATTCTTTTAAGGTTTTCATCCACTTTCTCCGTCATTTCGGTCAACTCGCTGATGGTCGTGTCGTAAGTATTCAACTTTTTTTGAACATCCTCGATAATTCCTATCTTGTCCTGCAGCTCATCGCTTCCACCTTTTAAACGATTCAGGATCTCCTTTCCCGTTTTCAAATTGACCTGAAGCTCAATGGCGAGATTGTTTATCTCTCCTGTCTTACTCTCCACAAAATCCGAGAGCTTATCCTTAACCATATCGGCGTAGCGTTTTACCTTGGTAAGAGAACGGTTATTCCTATCCAGCTGACGATACATGATGAGAATGAAGATATTGATAGATACCGCAATGAAAATAGTTATAAATACAGACATGGATTCCCCCCCCAAAGGAAAATTTCCTTGCAACCGGTGCAGGCTGCAACAGTCATTTTACCCTATTGTATACATTTAAGTCAATCTTTTTCTTGCCTTGGTTTTTTAAAAATGTTTGCCTCTTTCTCTCTCTTCGGGTGTCCTCGCTGACTTTGGCTATACCCCGAGGCATAAACTGCAATACCGCTACTAAGACAAATTCATATCTTTTTTAATCCGATCAATAATACCGGACAATAATTTTGCACGTATATATAAAGTCGATTTCTCTGGAATAGATTGAAGAAGTGCTACTATTTCCCCTGGGGTTTTCTGACCCCGCCTAATTGCACGGATGAGAATTCCTATGGTACCATATACCTTTATTCCCATCTGAACTGCAGCCAAGCCTGGCAGCAGAATCGTCAAGGTGTAATTGATTTGGGTGTGGCTACTTTAGGACGACGCGTAAATAACTATCTCACAAGCAAATAGCGGGCAGTAAGTCTAAAAGAGGGCGTCTAATCCAAGGGGATATCAGCAGATGGGCGTGATATCCCGGGGTTTAGCGCGTGTTTTGT
>CBDUZM010000176.1:0-6626 GCA_965371685.1 uncultured Spirochaetaceae bacterium
CGCGAGTAATCTTTTACGCAAATCGGACAGACATCCCGTGAAGGCAGCCGGAATATCTTCCTCATCGGAATAGATCTTGTCCATTCTATCGAGCTTTTCCAGAAATTTCCCGATACGGACGGCAAACTGTTTGTCGTACTCTTCCCGGGTATATTCCCTGTTGAAAATCAGTTTGAAGAGTGATTTGAGATCATCGTATATGGGTATGTATCCAATGGGTGTCTCGATCGCCTTGTATTCGTTGTGGACTCTTCCCTCCATCCAGTTCAGCCATACTTTTTTGTCCACTTTTTCGTTGAGGTATTTACCGTTCTCTTTGATAAAGTAATTGGTGCCGAAAACCGGCGGTGTGGCTGAAAGCCCTTCCCCGAACTTAATATGGTTGCGGATATATTTTCCCAGGGGAACGACGAGGAAGTCCAGGTTGGCCATGGGACTGAATGTCCTCACTCCTTCCTTGCCCAGAGTTGCGGAAGTGGTCTCCGATTCCAGTGTGGCACCGATGGCCACACCGTGGACCCAGTTCAGGCTCTGGTACACGGGCACTGATGTATCGGAATCCCGCCCGCCGTAAATGACCCCCTGTACCACAACTCCGTCAGGCGCCTCCAAATTGGGGTCGATGTTGTCCAGTTCGCTTATCCGAATGGTATAGCGGGAGTTCTTGTGACAGTGCCCGATCTGATTTCCCCCGGCATCTTTATCGCCCAATTTCCACCTGCCCGAGTGATTGTCACCTTCCTCCGGAAGCTCCTTTCCCATATTGAGCCAGAAGGATTCTCCATCTTTTGTGAGTATGTTCGAGAAAATCAGCTCTCTCGGTGAAATCAGATCCTTGTAGATAGTAGGGTCGTCTTCGGGATTGACGTCTGTGATAATGCCGAAAATACCCGATTCAATGTTGACGGCATACGGCAGGCCGCCATCGCCCTTCCTGATATAGGCGATGTCGTCGCCTACAATGGTCTGGCCGGGAATCATTGCGGTGGATGTTTTGCCGCAGGCGCTGGGAAAGGCGCCGGTGAAGTAGGTAATCCTGTTCTTGCCTTCCGGTTTAGCTCCCATTATAAACATGTGCTCGGTCAGCCAGTCTTCGTTGTTCGCCCGGTAGATACCCAGGCGGAGGGCCAGTTTTTTTAAACCAACGCTGTTTCCTGCATACTGGTTGTTTACACTGAGAACGCGGCTCTCTTTGAGATCGATGTAAATTCTTCTGTCGTCCACATTTTTAGTACACCCTCTATCGTCCAGCTGTCCGGCCGAGTGGATGAAGTAAAAGAAATCCTTGGCGCCGTTGAGTCCTTTGAATTGTTCATATCCGCTGCGGTAGAGAATGTCTTCGCTGTGACCGACGTAGAAAGAATCGGTAATCTGAAGTGCCGAGATAGAGAATCGTGAGTTCAGCGGGCCGAGGCAGAAGAAACGGACGAGTACTTCCTTTCCCTTCATAGCGCCGTCCATTATCTTGTGGATCTCCTTTAATCCCTCGTCCCGATCCCCTGTGTTGATAACTTTACTCATCTTCATTCCCGGCTTGATGAGAACCCGGGTATTGGCTTTATCCCTGGCCTGATCGTAATATCCGTCGTAATGAACCGTATGGCCGTTCATGGCCAGCTTCTTTTCTTCTCCAATTTTAATAGCTGTCTGACGTACATAGTCGATCTCTGCCGCACTGTCGGTAATTACGGTTACTTTTTCGGGCTTAAGGAGCTTTATATATCGTTCCACAATTTCCATCATGTAGGGATTGTTTAAATACTCCAGTTTTTTGAGATTTTCCTCGCTTAATATGTTTTTGTCTAAATACATAAGTGGATTCCTCCTGTCGGCTGAAAATGTTTAATTACAAGCCATAACATATAAATGAACGGCCTGTCAATGCCGGGGGATCAGTTGAGATCTGGTCAATTCCTTGCTAAAAGAGGGAAAGAAGCACTCCGGCCGCCACAGCCGATCCGATTACACCTGCCACATTGGGACCCATGGCATGCATCAGGAGATAGTTCTGCGGATTGTTCTTCTGGCCGACTTTGTTTGCCACCCTTGCCGCCATTGGCACGGCGGAGACACCGGCTGCGCCGATGAGGGGATTGATGGGATCTTTCGAAAGTTTGTTCATCAGCTTCCCGAGGAGCAATCCCGCTGCTGTGCCTATGGCAAAGGCGAACAGGCCGAGAAGGAGGATACCCAATGTCTCCATCTGTAAAAACTTGTCAGCCTGCAGTCTGGATCCGACTGAAAGCCCCAGAAGAATGGTCACGATGTTAATCAGTGAGTTCTGAATCGTTTTGGAAAGCCTTTCCACAACACCGCACACCCTGACCAAATTTCCGAACATCAGAGCGCCTATCAGCGGCGTGGCATCGGGCAGCAATACCACGCAGATTCCCAGAACCACCAGGGGAAAGATGATTTTTTCCCGTTTCGACACAGGACGAAGTTGTTTCATCACTATGTTTCGCTCTTTCCTTGTTGTGCAGAGGCGCATAATGGGCGGTTGAATAATGGGAACCAGAGCCATGTAGGAGTATGCCGCTACCGCGATAGCTCCGAGGAGCTCAGGCGAAAGTTTCCTGGCAAGGAAAATGGCAGTCGGGCCGTCGGCGCCTCCTATAATGCCTATGGAAGCGGCATCCCTGGCGCTGAAATGGAAGCCCAGCAAGGGTCCCAGCCACTGGGAAAGCGCCAGCGCGCCGATAAGGGCCGTAAAAATCCCGAATTGCGCCGCCGCGCCCAGAAGTGCGGTTTTAGGGTTGGCTATTAGCGGCCCGAAGTCGGTCATAGCTCCAACGCCCATGAAGATGAGAAGGGGAAAGATTCCGGTGGCAATGCCGAAGCTGTATATCTGTCCCAGGAAGCCTGCAGCCTCGGCAATACCGACAACGGGAACATTGGCAAGTATGCCGCCGAAGCCGATCGGAAGAAGGAGCAGTGGTTCGAATTTCTTTTTTACAGCCAGATAGATTAGAATCAGGCCGATGAGGATCATGACTCCCTGCTGCCATGTAAAATTAGCAAGGCCTGTATTTAACCAGAGAAGATGGAATGATTTAGCAAAATCCATATAAACAATCCTTCTTTATTTCAGCCACACGATGATCTGACCGGCTGAAACCTGGTTACCCTGTTCAACCTCGAGTGAGGAGATAATTCCATTTGCGGGGGACTTTATCTCGGTTTCCATCTTCATGGCTTCAAGCACTACCAGGGTATCGCCCGACTTGACGCTGTCTCCTGCCTTGACTGGAATACGAACGATGGTGCCCGGCATGGGAGCTTTTACCGAAGTTCCGCCGCTTTTTGGTGTGACGGGGATAGATACCGCTGCCTGAGGTATTGCCGGCGCCGTTGGCGTTGCCGGGGGCGTAATCCCTGATTCCTCGATTCCCTCTTTAACGTCGATCTGATAGGAGTTGCCGTTGATCACAGCCGTATTGCCTTCGATCCTGACCGCATATGTTTGGTTGTTGACGGTTACCGTATAGCCGGGAGGGGTGTCTTTTTTCACGGTTTTTTTCCGCACGTTTATTTCCGCATCTCCCTTGAGAAAGGTAATGCCCTTCTCCCTGCAGGTGGCGGCGATAAAGATGTTCTCATTATTGACTGGCAGACCCGCTTCCTTTAACATCTTCTTCGCAGCATCGGCGCCCTTCTCGGGATCGTCGTCGTTGATAAGGCGGGGACTCCTCGTGGTGGGTTCAAGGCCCAGCTGCTCCTGGGAAAGTTTCACTATTTCCGGGTCCGGCTCTACAGGGGTGTGCCCGAAGTAGCCCAGTACCATCTTACCGTATCCCTCGGCTATCTTATTCCAGGGACCCATCATTACATTGTTGAACGCCTGCTGAAAGTAGAACTGGGAGACAGGAGTTACCGAAGTGCCGAAACCGCCGCGCACCACCACTTCGCCCATGGCGGCAATTACCTCCGGAAACTTCTCCAGGATGTTGTTGTCCCGCATCATCTGCGTGTTGGCTGTGAGGGCGCCTCCCGGCATGGGGGAGAAGGGTATCATGGGCTCTACCCTGGAAGCCTCTTCCAGGTTTAAATAGTCCTTCATACAATCTTTGAAGATCTTTTCCGCCTTGAAGACCTTTTCTATGTCTATACCGAGGTCGTAATCGGTTCCCCTGAGTGCGTGCCACATGACAGCCACATCCGGCTGGCCGGTTCCTCCCGACACGGGCGCCAGCGAACAGTCGATGGCCGTGGCGCCTCCGTCCAGCGCCGCCTTATATCCTGCGATGCTGATACCCGCTGTTTCGTGCGTGTGGAAGCGGAGGGGAGTGCCTTCCGGAAGCTTCGTCTTTGCCTGCCTGATGGTTTCGTATACCGTGGCCGGTGTGGCCGTTCCTGAAGCGTCCTTGAAACAGACCGAATCGAAAGGTATCTCCGCATCCAGAATGTTCTGAAGCACCTTAATGTAGAACTCAGCCGTGTGGGCCCCGGTAACACCGGGAGGAAGGGCCATGAGTGTAACACATATCTCGTGCTTCAGCCCGGCATCCACAATACAGCGCCCGCTGTAATCCAGGTTGTCCACGTCGTTTAACGCATCGAAATTGCGGATCGTCGTAATTCCATGTTTCTTGAAGAGCTGAGCATGCAGCTTGATGATATCGCTGGGCTGGGAATCCAATCCTACGACGTTGATGCCCCTGGCCAGTGTCTGCAGATTGGCCTTGGGTCCTGCCGCCTTGCGGCAGGAGTCCATCATGGCGAAGGCATCCTCATTGCAGTAAAAGTAAAGCGACTGAAAACGGGCGCCGCCGCCTACTTCAAAGTGATCCAGTCCCGCATCCACAGCCGCTTCGAGCGCAGGCAGGAAGTCCGGGGTAAGCACTCTCGCTCCATACACAGACTGGAATCCGTCCCTGAATGCCGTTATCATGACCTCAATATGTCGTTTAGCCATTTATATATCCTTTTATTATCATGATATGTCTCCGAGGGTTATATGCATTTCTTTTCCGGTCTCTGTTGCCAGGATTAAAGCGCCTTCATGATCGATATCCTTCGCTGTACCGGAGAAGCGGTTTTGTAACGATATTACAGTAATGTGCTTTCCTATAAAAGCATTTTTTTCAATAAATGATTTTCTGATAGAAGAAAATCCCGACTCGAGATAATTTTTATATCCGGAGAAAAAAGCTTTTAAGAGCTGCTCAAGAAAAAGATCTCTGTCGATAGGTTTTCCCGTTATAAGATTCAAGGAAGCGGCGGGCCGGTCTATCTCTTCCAGTTCCCTCCCGGACATATTCAGGTTTATGCCGATCCCCAGGATGAAACCCATCAATTGTTCTCCCTGGATGACGCTTTCGCTCAGTATACCGGCTATCTTCGAGCCATCCACCAATACGTCGTTCGGCCATTTGATTGACGCCTCTACTCCATAGAGGGTAAGCACATCGCAGATAACGAGAGCCGTGTATTGAGTCAGGTTTACAAGGGAAGCCGCTTTTACCGCATCACGGTAAGGTTTCAAGACAAGACTCATATAGATGTTGCCGGGAGCATTGGATATCCACTTTCTGTTTAACCGACCGCAGCCGTTGGTTTGCCGTTCGGCCAGGATAACCTTACGGTCTGAGAGAGCGGTAATTTTCTCTCGTGCATAACGATTCGTCGAATCGATTTTTTTTAATTGGAGAATCGAGTATGTTCTCATTTCTATAAGGGGATATTACCGTGCTTCTTCGGCGGCAGGCTCTCACTTCGTGCCTGCATAATTTCAAGGGCGTCGATAAGCCGGATCCTCGTTTCCCGGGGTTGAATGACGGCATCGATATAACCCCGATTGGCGGCAATGTAGGGATTGTAAAGGAGAGTTTCATACTCATCGATCTTTTCTTTTTTCATCGTTTCAGGATCCCTGGCAGCGGCTATATCGCGTCGATACACGATATTCACCGCCCCTTCAGCGCCCATTACTGCGATTTCCGCTGTGGGCCAGGCAAAAACCATATCGGCGCCTAAATGACGGGAGCTCATGGCAATGTAAGCCCCTCCGTACGCCTTGCGGGTGATGACCGTCAACTTGGGTACGGTGCATTCTGAATAGCTCCAGAGAAGTTTGGCGCCATGCCGAATAATACCTCCCCATTCCTGATCTGTACCGGGCAGATAGCCGGGCACATCTGTGAAGGTGATGATGGGGATATTAAAGGCATCGCAGGAGCGGACGAAACGGCTCGCCTTATCGGATGCATTGATATCGAGACAGCCGGCCAGTACACTCGGTTGGTTGGCGATAATGCCCACCGCACGCCCGTTCAGGCGGGCAAAAGCCGTTATCATGTTTTCGGCATAGTACTGGTGGGATTCGAAGAAAGTGCCGGCGTCAAAAACAGTGTTCAGCACACCCTTCATGTCGTAACCCTTTCTTGGATCGTCGGGAATTATCGTATCCATCTCAGGGCATGTTCGGGAGGCACTGTCGGTGCTTTGAATGCGGGGTGGATCTGCCATATTGTTGTCGGGCAGGAAGCTGAGTAGCTTCTTTACCTTCTCCATTGCATCGCCCTCGTCCTCACAGGCGAAATGAGCGTTGCCGCTTTTCGTGTTGTGAGAAACGGCGCCTCCAAGATCCTCGTGGGTCGTTTTTTCTCCTGTTACAGATTGAATGA
>CBDUZM010000177.1:0-6616 GCA_965371685.1 uncultured Spirochaetaceae bacterium
ACTGAAAAGCACTCTACAGCTGTTGGCGTTTAAAGATGCCGAGAATTGTACCAGTAAACTGGAAGGTACTGGAAAGCATGTTTCTTACTGCAGGCTTTCAATTCGCCCGGCAGGAAGGAAGTCACCGCTCCTATGTCAAACTTGGTATTTCCAGGCCGGTCGTAATTCCAACTTATAACGAAGTTCCCGTCTCCATCATCAGGACAAACTTGAAAACAGCAGGAATCTCTCGCGATGAATATTTTCGTCTGTTAAAAAAGTGACTATTACAGGAGGCGTTTCGCCTCATGTCAGCCTGGCAAACCCTTTGTGCGCCACCGGACCTTTCAGCCGCGTCTTTACATTCCCTGATTTAAGGGCATCGGCAATTTCATCAAAGACTTCATCGATAGCCGAACCGTACCGGTCTATGATCTCATCTGTATGTGACAGCGCTGAATAGAGCATTACTCCTCCCAGGAAGCCCCGCTTTAACATGAGCTGTGTATAGAGGGTCCTCATCTCCTCACCGAGCTCGTGGTCGAACCCGAAATGGGCGAGGCAGGGGTAACCGTCGCCCGCTGTTACGGGGAGACTGTAGCGCATTGCGCATGTCCGCCAGTGCTCAATTACTTTATTCCCTATCCGGACAGCATGGGCCGGGACATCAATTTTCATCATTTTACGGATGGCGGCAAGCGCTGCAGCCGGGCCGACGCTTTCGGTCCAGTAGGTGCTGCTGATAAATGAGGAATGGGCGCCTTCCATCGCGGGCGCCGTGCCGATTATGGCGGCCATTGGATGGCCGTTGCCGAGGGACTTTGCAAAGACTGCGATGTCCGGATTGACACCTAATTTCAGGTGTGAGCCGCCGAAGTGCAGCCGCCAGCCGATGGAAATCTCATCAAACACGAGAAGGGCGCCTGCCTTATGAGCCTCGTCCCTTATGTATTCTAAGAATCCAGGTTCAGGATCGCTGGACCTGCAGGGCTCCATTATTACCGCGGCGAGACGGCTGCCGCATCTGTCTATGACAGCCTGGAAGTCTTCCCTGTTGTTGTAACGAAAGACGGCAGTGGTACCGCGAAGCTCCCGGGGTACTCCCCGCGGTTCCAGGCCGGGAAGCAGATGGCCCCGAAGTGAATCATCCTCGCCCAGGTTGGCAGCCAGGTACCAGTCATGCCAGCCGGAATATCCGCAGACGGCGATAACCGAACGGTCGGTAGTAGCCCTGGCAATACGGGCGGCGACTGCCATGGCTTCACCGCCTGTGCGGGTATAGCGAACTCTCTCAGCCCAGGGATGAATTTCGAGGAGGAGATCGGCGAGTTCGACTTCCTCCGGAGGATTCAGGGTGCTCATGGCGCCGAGATTGATGCGGCGCTGAACTGCCCGGGTAACATCGGGATCCCGATAGCCGAGAAGGCAGGAACCGATTCCGTTTGAAGACATGTCGTAGTAATGCCTGCCGTCGAGGTCCCATACCTCGCACCCCCGCGCTTCGCGGAAATAGGCGGGCCACTGGTCGGGCGCCAGCATTTCCGGCCGTTTGCTCAAGAGCTGAGTGCCGCCGGGAATGATTTTTTTCGCATGCACATAGAGGTCCTGTGTTATCGTTCCCGGTTCTTTGGCTGTCGTCTTTCCGGCAAGACCCAGAACGCGATAGGCATTATCACAGAATATGTCCTGTAGATCATCATCGTTGAGACCAAAATCGTCGGTAGCCTGCTTCAGCGCGAGAAGAGATTCCAATCCAACAAGAGTCGGGTTGCAGGAGGGTGAAAGCTTATCCCACTTCACCGTGTCACTTGTCAGCCAGACAAACCCGTCTCCTGCTGTAACGCCCTTGCCGCGCATTTCGCTGACGCAGAAATCGCTGCCCCAGAGAAGTTTACGGGGGCCGAATTCACGGAGAATAGCGGTGATCGCGGCCGTTTCGCATATCGCTGACATGTCGAACCAGACATTCTCAAGCTCCCTTAATGAAGCCAGGCCCTTCATTGTGTTGGGAGCATGGAAACCTCTTGCCGCATGGGCGAGTATAAGCCTGGCGTTCGGATATTTCCGGCACATCGCGCGAATCTCTCGCTGGTTTTCGGGATCGGCAAGGGCAAGGTCTTTTACAATGTGAAGGGTGATAACGAGACCACGGTCATCCGCCATTTCCCAGGCCCATTCGGGAAGGAAGCCGGAGATCGATGATTGGAATGTAGGGACTTCTTTGCTGAATATATGGTAGGGTTTGAAACCGGCGACCAATGGGCTTTCCAGATATTCCAGGGTTTTTTCTTTTGGATATTCCGGCGATATGCAGATCAGTCCCCTGCTTTCCGGTTCGTCTTTCAGCTGGTCCGTCAGGAAGCTGTTCATCCGGTCCATGTTGCACATCGGCAGACCGAGAAAAAGGCCTCCGGCAAGCCGGTTTCTGCCGA
Organism: uncultured Spirochaetaceae bacterium; assembly: GCA_965371685.1. Lineage (GTDB taxonomy): Bacteria > Spirochaetota > Spirochaetia > SZUA-6 > CAZLRN01 > CBDUZM01. The sequence goes on from CBDUZM010000177.1 coordinate 2,412, forward strand.
CATGCCTGCCAATATGTTCGCGCCAGACTTCGATCGTCGTCTCTTCGGGCCCTTCTGTAAAAGCGCCGGATTTCAGCCCTTCCAGGTCGGCTTTTCGCCATATATGAGCATGGCTGTCGAAAATCCTTTCCGGAAGAAAATGTGCTATTTCACCTGCGATTTTTTCATCAAGCTCATTGAAAGTCCAGTTTTCGAGCATTTTTCTTTTCCTCAATTTCTGAAAGTCATTCAATTTTTCTAATGCAACTCTATACACATTATATATTATTAGGTCAATAGAACAGTTTTTTTACCCTGGGTCAACTTAGTGAAAGAAGAACGGAGCGCAACCATGCAAAATATATTTCTCATTTGACATTAAATTTTTATTGGTATAATATCTAAACCAATAATAACCGAAAACAGGGAGATAAATAATGACAATAAATTGGCCGGAAGCGCGAGTGCTGGTGTTCGATACTTTTTTTACCGATTTTGAAAAACAGGCAATCGATGTGGACAGGCTCATATCCGATATGAAAGAAGCACGTGTCAACTGCCTGCGGCTGGCCGCCTATTCTCACCTCGGCTATACAATTTACCCATCCAGTGTTACACCGATGTTCCCCGGATTGAAGCATGATCTGTTCAGGGAAATGGTTGAGCGTGCCCATGGGGAGAATATCGCCGTTATAGCCTACATAAATGCGGGTTTTGAAGCTGCCTTGCCTGATTCAGATCGATTCGGCGCCAGGCTCTCTTCCGGCGCCCAGAAATATTGGGCCAGCGACGGACCTCCATGGGGAGTACGGTGGATGTGTTTCAACAACCCCGAGTACCACTCCCTTTTGGAGAAGATAATCGATGAAGTCATGTCATATTCTGTCGAAGGGTGCTACTTCGACGAAACCGTAGAAGGATTTTGCCACTGTGACATTTGTAAAAAACGATACATGGAAGAAACAGGCATGGAAATGCCCCGGGTTGATCACTGGCGTGATGAAAAGCTCTGGGAGAGTCCCGAGGAAGCTCACAAGTATATGGAATACCGCAAAAGGGTGCTCCTGGACTGGCGAAAATTTCTCGTTTCATGCACGAAGAAAAACGGTACAGATAAACTCGCCATGATCAACTGCGGCGGCTATCCCCAGCCTACCGCCAATTCCCTTGGCGCTTCGACTGTCGATACCGCTCCATTCATAGACGGTTTTCTTACCGAATCGATGCTCCGGGCGGGCGGAATATCGGTACGGCATGCCGGTGAGAGTGCCAGGTTTGCTGATAATGCCCCGTTTATTCCCTGGGTCCATGTAGAGCTTAAATCATCCTCCTGGACATTCGATGTAGCGCCGAAAGATGAGCTTATGGTAAAAACGGGAATGCTTGCAGCACACGGCGCGCGTCCTGCCGCCTATACATACCACCAGAACGGCCAGGCATCTACCTTGAGGACACTGGTTCCTGCGTATGAGAGAGTGGCGGATAATGAAGATGTTTTAAGCGAAACAACATCAGCGGCGGAAGCAGGGCTTCTCTACTCCCGGTATTCTCACTTTGCATATTCAAAAAATGATCGATTGAGTCATAAGGAGTTTGTAGGAATATTTGATTTACTGGACAACTGCCATCTCTGTTTTGATATTGTCGACCCGGAGATAAGCGAAGAGGCTGTTGCAAAATACAGATTACTGGTCATTCCCAACGCAGCGATAATGACGGATGTGGAGCAGTCGCTGCTGCGCACCTTTATAAAGGGCGGCGGCACGGCGATAATAAGCGGAGAATGAGCAAGCCACGACAGGTTGGGAAATCCGCTTAAAGGCAGCACGCTTGCCGATCTGTTGGGCTGCCAAATTACCTGCCGGCGAACGGATGCGATACCTGTCAATGCGGGCGGCTCAAAATCGGGCAGGCGATGCTATTTCAATATTCACACCGATCATCCCGCTGTCTCCGGGTTCGAGCCGGACTCATGGCACCCGAAATCGGCACAGTCCATAGTGGTTGAGCTTGCCACGGGAATGTCCCTGGCCGGCACGGTTACATGTCCCGGCAGTCCGCCTGTAATGGGGCCGGGTGAGCTCCTCGATCTGCCTTCCATTGTAGTCAACATCTATGGCAAAGGCCGAGTCGTGTATCTGCCCTGGCTGGTCGGGGGAGTGTATGAGCTCGATGAGCCTTACGGAATACTCGAACTGTACAGGGGTGCCGTCGACTGGCTGTTGGATGGGAGAAAAATTGTAGAGCTCAACGGTCCGCGCAGCTGTGAAGTTTCTCTGCGTGGAAAGGACGGAAAATACATTTTTCATATAATCGATTATACCGGCTCTCATAAAGTGCTGGATGAACCTGGTCTTGAAACTGTTTCGGGAAAGCTGAGACTCCCCGATAGCAGGCAGGTAAAATCAATTTACGCTATCGATGGCAAACCGGTTGAGTGGCATGATGTAGAGCAGGGTGTGATCGAGTTCAAGGCGCCCATCGACAGATGGCAGGCGCTGGTAATAGAATGAGAAATCAGTTGTTCTGAGCATGCGCGCTATATATACGGTGCAGGTTCCTGTACTGGCTGGGTGTGATACCTTCCATGAGCCTGAACGTTCGGGTGAAATTCGGCACGTCGGAATAGCCTATCTCCCTCACAACGCTTTTCACATTCTTCCGTGTTCCCCTGAGCAGCCGTTTGGCTTCATCGAACCTGAGCTGCCTGATGAACTCGGCGAATCCGCTGCCCGTAATATCTTTAAACGTGCGGCCGAGGTATCCGGCGGAAAAGCCGAAATGGTCGGCCAGCATATCAAGGCTCAGCAGGCGGTTTCTATACTGCTCCCGGACATACTCCATTATTGTATGTTTCAGCTCCTCGTTGATAGAATGTTTCTGTTCGTCAATATAAGTGCAAATTTTTTCTACGGTACGTTCAAGTAATAGCTGCAAATGGTCAAGAGATTCGAACTTCGTCAGGGATTCTATCTCATCGGCAAAACCTTCAATACTCATTTCATTTACCGTGTTGATAACAGTATTTACTATGCCAAAGCAAATTGACCGCCGCATGCTTGAGGAGATTTTTTTAACTGCGACATTCCCGATGATCTCATCCACAATTTCCTGGAACATCCTCATATTACCTTGCTTCAAGCTCTGCACCAGCCTTGCTGATTCCTCGATAGGATACCAGTACTTCGAGTGCTCGGATGACAGAATGTCCTCGAAGAAAATAACCCGTCCGGTCTCTTTCAGCATAATCTGATCGAGAGCCGCGAGCGCCTCAAGATAAGAGTCCTTCATTCTTGCGGTGTCCGAATAGAGCTTGCCTGCACCTACGGTCACTTTGATACTTAATTTGTATCTTAAAGAATCCAGAACACTGCTAGCAAAAAAGGTTGAAAGATTCCTGTTAAACCGTACTTGCCTGGAACACAGTATGAGAGCTATCTCGTTGTGTCCAAGCTCAATAACCTGGTAGTGATCAAAATTGAGAATGCTGTCCAGGGCTTCATGCACAGTTAAAGAAATATCTCTGAAAGTCGTTGCCCTTCTCTCGCGATCGTTAAATGCGAGCACCATCACCCTAAGGTTAGCCTTCTTGATGTCGAGAGCACCCAACCGGCACAGGTCCTGAAAAGCATCATTTCCGGCAGGTTCGCCACGGAGCAGCATCAAGAAGACCTGCTCCCTGATAATTGGTTTCTGAGCGTTTATCCCTTCCGTCAGGATCCTGTTCTCATTAAGGGTGTAGTCGATCCGGTCTTCGATTTCTGCGATCTCGTTCTTACGAAGCGGCTGGTTCGGGGTTGGAGGGTTGCTGCGTAACTTCTTCCAGAGTTCACGTATTGGACGGTAGTTTAAACGCGAGAGAACGGTAGCTAAAGCAATGCCTAAGAGCGCTACACATAGAATTACTATAATGCTCTGCCTCTTTGCTTTCTGAACTCCCTGCAACATGTGGTCTATGGGAGTAACAGACAGGTATGTCCATTCTCTAACCGTTGATCCTACCTCAGAAATAAAATACCTGGATTTGTCCAAAATCTCGCTTCCTGGAGACACCTGGTCGGCGCCGGCCAGAAGAGCTCTGGCTTTTTTAACTGCCAGAGGTTGTACAGCTTGAAGCGAGATGATCTCATTATGGATCTCATCCAGGACATACAGATTGGATCCATTATCAGCGGAAGCATGTTTGAGACACGAAAGTAGTTCTACCACACGGATTGCGAAGAAGA
>CBDUZM010000178.1:0-6578 GCA_965371685.1 uncultured Spirochaetaceae bacterium
GGAGTGTGAGACAACAGAGATTTTTCCGTTTTGTTCGCGATATATTTTCAAAGCTTCTATGAACCCACTGTAGAAGTGAGGTATTTGATCGCTGGTATGTTGATGCCAGATCTTATACTCTTCCTTCAACTCCAGTTCATCCAATCCAAGCTCGTTTAACAGGTACTCCATGATCCCGGGGTTGAAATTCTTCATATACCACTGCTCCAGACTGATAGGTTTATGTCCGGGTCTCAGCTTTTTCATCATCGTTAAATGGGCCGGATAGTGAATGCCTGCTGTGCTGTCAACAGCAGTGTCATCGTGATCGAGTACAAGACAGGTATATCGCAAAAATTCCTCCGGCTTGGATATGCTTTTAACCGATTTTACTATTCGCCTACTATAGCGGAAATCAGCACCATTCACAATACGTCTATTGCTGTCTTGACTTTTTAATGATCAATGCGTATTTTCATGAATCAGAAGCCAAGGCTATGAGTAAGTCACTTGTAATAGTTGAATCCCCCGCCAAAGCACGAACCATCAATAAATATCTGGGAAACTCCTATAACGTAATGTCGAGTGTAGGCCATGTCCGGGACCTTACAAAGCGCGGTCAGGGAAGACTGGCGCCTAAATTAGACAGCAGGAACCTTACGCCGGCTCAAAAGGCTGAAGCAAGGGAAAAGAGGGCGGGTGAAGCACTCGTCAGACGTATGGGAATCGATCCGGATAACGGCTGGGAAGCACGGTATGAAATTCTTCCGGATAAGGTAAAGGTTATCAAGGAACTCAGGGAAGCTGCAGAAAAGGCGGAGACCATCTTTCTGGCTACAGATCGGGATAGAGAAGGGGAGGCGATCGCCTGGCATCTGCAGGAAGTGATTGGAGGCGGCAGGGACCGTTACAGGAGAGTTGTATTCTCTGAGATTACACAAAACGCGATAAAGGAAGCTTTTAAGAATCCCGGTGACCTCAATATGGATCGTGTGAGAGCCCAGCAGGCGCGGCGATTCCTGGACAGAGTCGTGGGGTTTATGCTTTCACCTCTACTCTGGAAAAAGATCGCCCGGGGCCTTTCTGCGGGAAGGGTGCAGTCAATTGCCGTACGCCTCATTACCGAAAGGGAAAAGGAAATACATTCCTTCATTCCCGAGGAATACTGGGAGGCGATGGCCGATCTCAAAGGGGTGGGAGAGTTCCGGGCCGGGGTCTGGCGATACAGAGGTAAGCCTTTCAAGCCAACCTCCCGGGAAGAAGCTGAACGGGCAAAGAGTGAGTTGGAGAAGGAGGAATACAGGGTTATAAAACGGGAGGACAAACCCACAAAAAAACGTCCCAATGCCCCGTTGATAACATCCACACTGCAGCAGGCGGCCAGTCTTCAGTTGGGTTTTAGTGTAAAAAGGACCATGACACTCGCCCAGAGGCTCTATGAGGCCGGGTACATCACGTATATGCGGACTGAGTCCACTAACCTGAGCTCCGATGCCCTTTCGGCATGCAGGAGCTATATCCATGGTAACTATGGGGAGAGATATCTGCCTGAGCAGCCGAATTTCTATAAGAGTAAGAGCACTGCACAGGAAGCCCACGAAGCTATCAGACCGTCCGATGTGAATGTCAATCCCGCTTCTTTAACGGCTATTGAAAGGGATCAGGTGCGATTATACGATCTGATCTGGCGCCGTTTTGTCGCCTGCCAGATGAAGGCTGCCGAATTCGATTCTACAACTGTAATTATTCAGGCGGGAGATTATGAGCTCAAGGCAAACGGCAGGATAATGCGGTTTGACGGTTGGATGAAGGTCCTGTCTCTTGTTAAGAAAAAAGGGGAAGAGGATGTGGTACTTCCCGATATTAAGGTGGGAGACATTCTGGCAATGCTCAAGCTTACACTGACCCAACACTTTACCAAGCCCCCTCCCCGTTACAACGAAGCGAGCCTGGTCAAGGAGCTCGAGAAGCGGGGAATCGGCCGGCCTTCCACCTATGCCTCGATAATTTCTACCATCCAGGCGAGAGGATATGTACGTCTCGAAAACAAACGGTTCCATGCTGAGAAGATGGGGGATATTGTTACAGAACGTCTCGTGGAAAATTTCGGCGATATTCTGAATTATGGATTCACCGCTGGTTTGGAGGAAGAACTGGATGCCGTAGCCCGTGCAGACCTGGACTGGAAGAAGCTGCTGGACAGCTTCTATGCCAAGTTCAAAAAAGACCTTGATGCGGCAGAAGTTACAATGAGAAAAAACACGCCGACGCTCACGGAAATTTCCTGTTCCAAATGCGGCAGGCCCATGGCGGTAAGAACCGCCCGGACAGGTGTGTTCCTGAGTTGTTCCGGTTACGACCTTCCTGAAAAAGAGAAGTGCAAGAGCACGATAAGTCTGATTCTCGGTGAAGAGGCGGAACACGTTGAGGATGCGGACGGCGATGCCCGCGAGATCCTCTTAAAACATCGATGCCCAAAATGCGGCACCGCCATGGACGATTATCTGATAGATGAGAACCGGAAGCTTCATATCTGCGGTAATAATCCTGATTGCGACGGCTTCGAGCTGGAAGAGGGGAAATTCAGGATAAAGGGTTACGATGGACCCATAATTACCTGCGATAGATGCGGGGCTGATATGGAGCTGAAGACAGGTCGTTTCGGAAAATTCTTTGGATGCACCAACTATCCGGAATGTACCAACACCCGTAAACTCATGCGGAATGGGGAACCGGCGCCGCCCAAGATGATCCCCATCCCAATACCCGAGCTTAAGTGCGATAAATCTGATGGTCATTTTGTTTTAAGGGAAGGAACATCGGGACTCTTCCTTGCTTCGAACCTGTTTCCTAAATCGAGGGAGACGAGAAGCCCTTTGGTTTCGGAGCTTACAGGGCATAGGGAAGAGCTGGATCCGAAGTATCGTTACCTGGCGGATGCGCCCTGCTCGGATCCCGACGGCAATCCGGCTATCGTACGTTTCAATCGAAAAGAGAGATTTCATTACCTTATAAGCGAGAAAGACGGGAAGGTATCGGGTTGGACGGCCCTTTACGAAGATGAACAATGGGTGGAGAAGACGGCCAAGGAGAGTAAGAACAGCAAATGATCAGCAGTATATGTTTCCCCGCCCGTGGAATGAAGGTTCCGGCATTATGGGAGAAGGGTTGACATGGATTATCAGAAACGTTCAAATTCAGGCGTCCATCGTATAAAACCATACGTGCCCGGCAAGCCTGTTGAGGAACTCCGCAGGGAAGGGTTTGAAAATGAGCTTGTGAAAATGGCTTCTAATGAGAATCCTCTCGGCGTTTCTCCGGCTGCCCGGAGGGCCATTCAAAAAGGTGCAGGCAGTGTTTATCATTATCCGGAAGTATCCTGCCCCTTCCTCACCGAAGCTCTGGCTTCTCGTCTGGGTCTCCATGAACAAAATATAATTGTTGGTAATGGAGCGGATGGTATTATCTACTATCTGGGTATGTCTCTTATCGATAGGGGAGATGAGGTGATAATCCCGGCTGCCACATTCCCGATATACGAAACGATTTCCCATACTATGCGGGCGAATGTAATATTTACCAGGATGGAAGGCTATTCGATTGACCTGGACGATATACTCCGGCATATTACAAGAAAGACTAAAATCATATGGCTCTGCAACCCTAATAATCCCACCGGGACCATGGTCGGAGAGGCGGCATTTTTCCGTTTTATAGAGCGTATCCCTGATTCTCTTCTGCTGGTTCACGATGAAGTATATGGGGATTTTGCGGATCTTTCTAATTTTCCCGATACCGTCCGGCTGCTGAAAGAGGGTGGAAGAAATATCTTCTTAATCAGGAGTTTTTCCAAGCTGTACGGCCTTGCGGGTATACGTGTGGGTTACGGTATTGGGGCTCCCGAGCTGATCCGGTTGATGTATCGCATCAGGCCCCCTTTCGATGTTTCGGTTGTTGCCCAGGAAGCCGCGCTTGCCGCCATGGGGGATGAGAAGTTTATAAAAAAAACTCTCGACATCAACAGGGCGGGAAAGGAATACATCTGCAGAGAGCTTGATCGCCTTGGTTTAAGTTATGCGTCATCTGAGACGAATTTTGTCCTTTTAAACACCGGTATGGACGACACAGACGTATGCCGGCGCCTCATAGAGAGAGGTATTATCGCGCGGTCCGGGAAAGATTACGGATTCACCTCCCATGTACGGATAACGGTGGGTTTGAAGGAGCATAACGAGCGCTTTATACACGCTCTGGAAGAAATCCTCACAGGGCATTAAAAGGAATGAAAAAAATAAAAAAAAGTCATGCCTTGATTCTGTTGTCTCTCCTCGGCTTGTGTGTGATAAACTGCACTTCAAAACCTCCTGAAATACAGCGTGTTCTCCATCAATTGAACTATCTTTTAGATCGTGAGACAAATCGGATTTCTCAAAAACTGACTCTATTCATCGTGCCGGAGGATACCGATGGCATGGACGATCTGGCATACCTATACCTGATTCACGATGATAGTGAGCTGTTTTGGACCCTGAAGAAAGAAAGCTGGTTTACTTCCGAATCCAAAGGCAGCCTCTGGATAGGAAGCAACTCATTCTGTATGCCGGATGACAGTGACCTGCCTTCGGGTGAATACAGGATACTACTCATGGATCTGGGTGGTGGTACGGACGAAAGCTCTTTCAATCTACAGACAAGTAATGTAGACAGGACACTCCTTTCTTTTCCCCTGTCCGAAGTTCGTGATAATACGATCCATGTTACCAGCATCTATTCGGCAAATGAGATATGGATTTATGAGGCGGATGATCAATTCAAGATCAGTTTACCCATTGGTGAAAAAGGAATATCATTTAGCAGCATTTTTTCTAGGGTTCCTGATCTTTCTAAAAAGTTTACCTATTATGTTTATACCCATGATAAACCCGGGGAATTGGGGCTTATCCACGGTCCTTTTTTCCCCTGAATAATCCGGTTACATAATCTATTGCTCGGGACAACGGGTTTTTTCCGTACTGGTACGCAAAATCAATGATCGCTTCCCTCAAGGGAAATTCCGGGTCGTATTTGCAATTCAGATCATCCCAGTGGCGGACTATCCAGACATAGAGGTCGGCCGGAGTCCTTCCCGTGAAACGGGAAAGGAGTCTTTCTTCCTTAATGATTGTAATGATAGGCAGATAAACGTCTTTATACCAGGAAAGCATACCTTCCTCGAAGGTAATATCATCATTACCGCTTTTATTTTTGATATGGTTTATATGACACTGTATGTGGCAGATAATATCATCATAACGGCCGGGAGCGGTGAAATCCAGCTTGCATTCCGGTTTGAGCTCGTTGAGATGAGTGGTTTCATAGAAACGTTTCTTCTCGAAGTCTATGACGGTTCTCTTCATCTGCTTTTCGGTCATTCCGGGGGAGAGGGGGATCTTACTGCTCAACGACACGACTTCGGCGTCAATAAATTCACCTCCGTATGTTCGGGCTACGGAGACCCGGTGATTACCGTCTCTCACAAAATAGATCCCTCCGATTTCATATAACTTTATAGGTGGGAGAATGATATCCTTTCTGTGCGCCATACCAACATTGGTCCACCGGCTCTTCAAATGAGTCCTTCGAGGTAGAAAACCTCTGTTGAAATCGGCGTATCTGCCCTCACTGCCCACAATCGTTTCGATCTTTACAGTCTTCATGCCCCTGTATGTTTCCGATTGGGGTTTCAGGATAGACTTTATATCATGAAAGGAGAGAAGGTCATCCTTCTCGTTCCTCAGCAAAGCCAACATCCTGCTGAATATCTGTTTATGCCGTGCCCTGTGGAAATCGTTCTCCACCGCGCTTCTGTAATCCATTGTCATCGATTTCCAGAATATACTGCCTGAATGCGTTGATTACTATAGTTTCATGATATTTTTTTTCTCGTGGATCATTAATATCAAAAAGGTGAATATGACCGTGGATCAAATAGCGGGGTTTGAAACAGCGCATAAACCACAGGAATGCCTTAAAACCGCGATGACAGGGGTCGTCCTTATCTCCCACACCATAAGGCGCCGCATGAGTTACAAGAACATCGAGGTATCGGCCATGGAAAATCCTGTTCCACAATAAGGCAGGCAATATCCGCATTATACGCAGAGCCATTCTCCGGTTTGTCAGTTGATTCTCTCCTCCATTGTACCAGAGGCAGCCTCCCAGTCCTGCGATCAACAATCCTCCTGTTCTTGCTGCTTTGCGGTCTATATAAGTCGCTCCCACATTGAATCGCTGATAAGGTTCCCCTGTATGTGTGTAGTAATCCATAGGTCGTTTTGTTCGATAGTAACTCAGAGCCTTGAGTTGATGATTGCCGAATACAAAAAGAAGAGGCTTGTTGAGATTACTGACGATAAAATCGTAGTAGCTTAAAGGAAGATCGCCCGCCCCAATGACCAGGTCGATATCTTTATACCTGGTCTTGATCGATGTGCTGTATACGCGGGGTTCAATACGGTCCGAAATACAGAGGATCTTCACCGAACATACGTCCAATCGATTTTTGAAAGGTTGTTTCGCAGCTCATTTTTACCGTAAAGGTCTATCGGGCGGGATTCAGC